>NZ_JBHJRX010000031.1:98351-110988 GCF_042268605.1 Streptomyces sp. NPDC056296
ACCCTCCGCACCCAGAGCCACCAACGGGCCCATTAACCCCCCTCCCCCCCCCCCCGGGCCCGCCATAACGGCGCGTTATGAGAAGTCGGGATTGGTGGCCCCGAAACCGCGCCGGACATGCTGAGCGGCGCCCCCACACATCAACACGCGCCCCCACGCGTGTCGTCGGAATCGAGGAGCCTTGCGCATATCCAGACTCGTCCCCACCTTGATGGCCGCTCTCGTGGCAGCCCTGCTGTCCGCCCTCACGCTCGCGCCGAGCGCCTCGGCGGCGGAGCCCCGGCCCGGTGACGGCGGCCCCCAGCCGATCATCGGCGGCGGCTACGCACAGAACGCCCCCTGGGCGGCCCGGCTGTTCTCCAACGGAACCCAGACCTGCTCGTCGACCATCATCTCCCCCACCTGGATCCTGACCGCCAAGCACTGCGTGAGCGGCGGAAACCTCTCCTTCCGTATCGGCAGCCTCGACCAGAGCTCCGGCGGCACCGTGGCGAGCGGCGTCCAGACCGTCACCCACTCCTCGTCGGACCTCGCGCTGGTCCGGCTCGACCGCTCCGTGTCCGCCTCCTACGCACAGCTCGGGCAGCCGGGCACGGTGCGGGTGGGCCAGGGCGTGCAGGTCTACGGCTGGGGCGCCACCTCCCGGTGCGGCTCGGAGATCAACTGCCAGTCGCGGTACCTGAAGGTCGCCAACCTGACCGTCACCCGCGGGTGCTACGACGCCTACTACGGTCAGGCGATCTGCGCCCGCCCCGGTGACGGCATCACCGCGGGCGGCGACTCCGGCGGCCCGATGATGGCCGGCGGCGTCCAGGTGGGCGTCGCCTCGACCAGCGACCGGCAGAGCACCACCGCGTACACCAACGTGACCGCCTACCGCTCGTGGATCCAGTCGGTGGCGGGCGTCTGACCGTCTCCGCCGTGGAGCGGGCCGGGCCGTCCAGGAAACGGACGGCCCGGCAGGCGCGTGGTGGAGGCATCTACCGTTCACCGTGAACGATCGGTGTCCCGCGCGAAGGAGCTCCGGTATGGCCGGGCAGACAGTCAAGTCACTGGTGGACGAGTGCGAGGCGGCCGTCCTGCGGCTTCGGGACGTGAGCGTCCGCCGCCACACGACGGACCAGGTGATCCTCGACGGCGTCGACTGGACGGTCCGGCCGGGAGAGCACTGGGCCCTGCTGGGGGCCAACGGCGCCGGGAAGACCACCCTGCTGCGGCTGCTCGGCGCGCTCATGCACCCCACGACCGGCACCGTCGAGGTCCTCGGCAGCCGGCTCGGACGGGTGGACGTCCGTGAGCTCCGGGCACGCATCGGCCATGTCGGCTCCGCCCAGCGGGTGCCGCAGGACCTCACCACCCACGCGGTCGTACTCACCGGCCACAGTGGCACCGTGCAGCCCCTGTGGCGGACGTACGACGACGAGGTCCGGCTCCGGGCCCACGACCTGCTCGTCGAACTCGGTGTCAAGGAACTGGCCGACCGACCGTACGGTGTCTGCTCGGGCGGGCAGCGGGCCCGCGTCCTCATCGCCAGGGCGCTGATGGCCGACCCGGCCCTGCTGCTCCTGGACGAGCCGTTCAACGCCCTGGACCTGCCGTCCCGCGAGGATCTCGTCGAGGCCATGCACCAACTGGCCGAGGGGCGCCGGCAACTGGCCACCGTGACGGTCACCCACCATCTGGAGGAGTTGTTCCCGGCCGTCAGCCACGGCCTGCTGCTGCGGGAGGGCAGGGTCCTGTCCCAGGGGGTCGTGGACGGTGTCCTGACCGACTCCCTCCTGACCGCCTGCTTCGGCCGCGACATCACGGTGTCCAGGCGCGACGGCCGCTGGTCGGCCTACTCCGGCCGCCGAAGCCACGCCTAGTTGCGCCGCTCCAACGAAACTGGCCAGCGGCGCCGGCGCTGCTCGGCCTCTCGGTCCCGGTGTCCGTCGCCGGGGCGGTGCTCCTCAGCACGGAACTGGCTCGCCTCCACGAACTCGCCGCCCAGGACAAGGGCCAGGCGGACGCGTAGCCCCTCGCGCGGGGGAATCGGTGCGAGGGCGGCCCCGGACGCATCGGCTCTGGACGTCCGGGACCGCCCCTCGGCTCCCCCGCCGGGAACTGCCCGCCCGCCCGCCGGTGAAAACGGGCGGCGGGGGGGGAAGGCACAAGTGCACGCCCACGGGTTACCCCGGTCAACACGGCGATGCCGTCGAGGTGGGAGGTCGTCCCGTCCGCGCTGCCGACTCGTTCACGGGGCATGCGCACGGGGGGAGGAACTCCACCTCGCCCGTCCCGCCCCGACACGAGGAGCAGCCGCATCGTGGGAACCGCCGTCCACGTCCCGCAGACCCGGGACATGCTCGGAGACGAACTCTCCGGTGACGAAGCCCTGACCGCCCTGCGCCGGTACGGCGGCCTGCGGTTGCTCACCGACTCCTTCACCAGGTTCCGCTACGCGGACGGCTTCACCAACGCGCGGGCCCTCGCCTTCCAGGTGGTGATCGGCCTGGTCCCGTTCACCATCGTGCTCGTGGGCCTCGCCACGTCGGTGCACACCGAGGGCGTGGGCCGGATCATCGAGCTCACCCTCGGCCGGATCGTGCCGGGCGCCAGCGCCGACGTCGTGGAGAAGGCGTTCGAGGGCACCCGGCGCAGCGCCGACAGCGACGCGTGGAGCACCCTCGCACTGTGGCTCGGCCTGGCGTTCGCCGTACTGAACCTCGCTTCTGCCATGGGCCAGATCGAGCGGGGCGCCAACCGCATCTACGGCATCGAGCGCGACCGTCCCCTCCCCCGCAAGTACGCGAGGGCGCTGCTGCTCGCGCTCACCGCGGGCCTGCCCATGGTGCTCGGGTTCCTCGTGCTCGTCGCCGGTGAGGCCGTCGGGGACGCCGTGGCCCGCTCCGTCGGCGACCGGGACGGCGGCACCGGGTGGTGGGGCGTGCTGGAGGTGCCGGCGGGGCTGCTGCTGGCCTGGGTCGCCTCGGCGGTGATCCTGCGCTGGTCGCCCCGCCGCGACCAGCCCGGCTACACCTGGCTGGCCTTCGGCTCGGCGGTCCACCTCGTGCTGTGGCTCTCGGCGACCTGGCTGCTCGCGCTGTACGTCGGGCACAGCGGCGCCTTCGGTGCCGTCTACGGTCCGCTGACCGCCTTCATCGCGCTGCTGCTGTGGGCGAACCTCACCGCCGTGGCGCTCTTCCTCGGCATCGCGTTCGCCGCGCAGCTGGAAGCGGCCCGGGCCGGCATCCGTACGCCGGTGCGGCCGGATCCCGGGCCGGGAGACTGACGGTCCCGTCGTGACGGCCGGGGCGCCCGGCGAAGCCGGGCCTGGACTACGCCGCGTCACGGGGCGGAGTCAGCGCCCAGCGGATTCCCGCGGTCACGGCCACGCCGAGCGGGCGTACGCACACGCCCTCGGCCGGGGGAACGCGCGGCAGCCACAGGGCGCGCGAGGCCCAGCCCGGCAGGAGCGAGACCGCGTTGGCGGCGATGACCGCGTACGGGAGGCGCGCGAGCAGCGGCACGGGCGGATTGAGCAGCAGGAACCGCGCGGTGCTCCGCGCCTCGCCGGTCGCGCGCAGTTCGCCGCGATAGGCGGCCAGCCGCTCCGTGAGTCCGGCGCGGTCCACGGGCGGGTCGGGGACGCCGAGCGCGGTGGCGATGCGCGCCGCGTCGGCCACGTACGCGTCGCACTCGTCGTCGTCGAGGGGCCGGGCGCCGTAGCGCTGGTGGGCGCGCAGGAAACTGTCGACCTCGGCGACGTGCACCCAGCACAGCAGGTGCGGATCCGCGGCGGCGTAGGCCTGCCCCTCGGAGGTGGTGCCGCGCACGCTGTCGTGGACGGCCCGTACCCGCTCGCAGGCCTCCTGTGCGCTGTCGGCCGGTCCGTAGGTGGTGACGGCCAGAAAGGTGCTGGTCCGCTGCAGCCGGCCCCAGGGGTCGCCGCGGAACCCGGAGTGCGCGGCGACGGCCGCCATGGCCAGGGGGTGGAGGGACTGGAGCAGCAGGGCGGTCAGGCCCCCGATGAACATCGAGGCGTCCCCGTGCACCCGCCTGATCGGCCGCTTGGGGCCGAACCAGCGTGGGCCCGGTGCGTCGTGGATGCGGGCACGGTTTCCGGGCCCCTCCGGCCCCGCCACCCTGGAGAAGATCATGTCGCCGAGCCGTGCGCGCGGGTCGGGACGGCTGTTCCCGGGGAGAAGTCCCATGGCTGCCGAGCCCTCCTTCACCCTGGTGCGGACGGGCGGCTCACATGACTACTTCTGCCCGGGTCTGCCGGGCGGGAACGTCAGGCGCAGCCCCAGGCCGACATTCCCTGAAGACGGGCGAGGCGCTTGGCCACGGCGATCTGCTCCCCTCGGGTGGCGAGATCGGCGCGCGGGGCGTACTTGAGGCCACCGGCGGCGATCCAGCTCGACCGCGCGAACTGCAGGCCGCCGTAGTAGCCGTTGCCTGTGTTCGCCTTCCAGTTGCCGCCGGATTCGCACGCGGCGATGGCGTCCCAGTCGGTACGCAGGGGGACCGACGGCGAGGCCGCCGCTTCGGTGGTCGTACCCAGTGCGGTCGCGGCGAACAGGACCACCACTGCGGTCCGGATCCTGCGGCCCTGCGAACTGCGCACGTCGCTCTTATGAGCATTTCGTCTACAGATCATACAGAGACTGTTACACCACGTGACGGCGAGGTCGCGCGCCGACCGCCGCCTCCTTACGCCGGTCGGAGCACACGATCCACCGCCCTCGTCGGCCCCTCGCGCCCTACCCGCCCGGCGTCGACGACCGTATGGGACGCGGGCTGTCCACCACCGCCTCGGAGGCGAGGTAGTCCGGGACCGCCTCCGGGTCGACGAGGCGGTTGAGGCGGCTGGGGACGTCGAAGCCGATCAGCAGGATCACGACGAGGGTCAGCGAGAAGGTCAGCACCGCGAGCGACTGCCCCAGGGACATGGTCGACGCCAGCCTGGCCCCGAGCACCGGGGCGACGGCGCCGCCCAACGCTCCGACGTTGTAGGTGAAGCCCAGGGAGGCCGCCCGGGACTCGGTCGGGAAGTGCCCGGCGATGAACTTGGGCAGCAGCCCCGAGATGCCCTGCATACAGGCGAGCATGAGGAAGAGCAGGATGCCCAGCCCGATCTGGCTGTCCCGGATCGCGAAGACGGGGAAGACGAAGGCGACGCCGATCAGCAGGGTGCAGGCGTAGGCCCTGCGCGTACCGAACCGGTCGCCGAGGAAGCCGGTGACGATGCAGCCCGCCATCGTGCCGAACCCGGCGTAGTAGAGCGCGTCGCTGACCTGCGCGGGGGTGAAGCCGAGCTCGGTCTTGAGGTACGTGGGCAGCAGGGCCTGGACCGGCCAGCTGTAGAGGAAGGCGCAGAAGACGGTGACGCAGAGCGCGACGAACAGCAGCCACCGCTTGCGTCCGCCCAACTGCACGGCGAACGCGATCAGACAGGCCGCCGCGGCGACCGAGAGGACGGGCACCGCCCCCGCGCCGAGCGGGGTGAACACCGCGAAGAGCGATCCGGTGGCGACGACGGCGAGCACCGTGTTGACCGTGGCCCGGCGCGGTCCGGCGAACAGCGGCCGGAACGGGTTCGGCCGTTCACCGGTGGCCCCCACCCGCGCCTCCCAGTCGTCCGCCTCGGGCAGCGCGCGCCGCACCCAGAGCGCGACGACCACGGGGAACAGGCCGATGTAGAACAGCCAGCGCCAGCCGTGTCCCGGCACCACGTGCTCGTAGACCTCGGCCGCCAGTACGCCGCCCAGCGAGAAGCCGGAGATGAGGAATCCCGAGGCACGGTTGCGCAGCCGGGCGGGCCAGCTCTCCAGGACGTAGGTGGCGCTGGCGCTGTACTCGCCGGCCATGCCCATGCCGATCAGCAGTCGGGCGGTGAACAGGCTGGTGTAGTCCCAGGCGAAGCCGCAGGCGAAGGTGCCGATCGAGTACAGCAGGATGCTGGCCACCATGGCGCTCTTGCGGCCGAAGCGGTCGCCGAGCGCGCCCAGCACGGCGCCGCCGAGCCAGCGGGTGATGAAGGCTCCGGAGACCAGGCTCGCGGACTCGACGGTCGAGAGTCCGAAGTCGTCGGCGATCTCGGTCAGCACCAGCGTGATCAGGACGAAGTCGAAGCCGTCGAGGAGGTAGCCGATCCAGGCGGCGAAGAACGACTTCCACTTCTCCCTGGAGATCTCGCGGTACCAGGGCAGGGCGGTCGGGGTGGTGCGCGCAGATGACATGACGGATCCAATGCGGGTGGGGAGACGCCCGTCGGGCTGGAGGGGCGGGGCCGGGGGCGGGTCGGTCTCCCCCGGCCGGGCCCCGGTGTCACAGGAGGCCGGCCTCGGCCAGCCGGCCGCGGATCCGGACCAGGGCCGCCTCGTCGAGCGGTACCTGCGGTGCCGCGGTGGCCGCGCAGTCGATGTGGCCGAGCAGGCGGGCGGCGGCCTTGAAGGCGCCGAGCGCTGCGGAGCTGGGGCCCATCAGGGCCGGATCGCCCGCCTCGGTGAGGGCGAACAGGAGGGCGAGCCGGTCCTGTTCGGCCCTGGCGGCGGCCCAGTCGCCGGCGCGGGCGGCCTCGTAGAGCCGTACGTAGCCGTGGGCGTCGACGTTGCCCAGGCCGGGCACCACTCCGTCGGCGCCCGCGAGCAGCGCGCAGTCGACGGTGAGTTCGGAGCCGGTGAGCACCGAGAAGTGGGGCGTGTGCCGGCGCAGTTCGACCAGGAGGCGGCGCAGGGAGCCCTCGTCGCCGCTGGAGTCCTTGAGCCCGGCGAGGGTGCCGTCGCCGGCCAGGTCGAGCACCACGTCGCGGGGCAGCTTGGTGTGCACGGCGACCGGGATGTCGTAGGCGAACAGCGGCAGGTCGGCGCCCGCGCGGATCCGCCGGAAATGGTCGGCGATCTCGACGGGGTGCGTGCGGGTGTAGAAGGGCGCCGTGGCCACGAGCGCGTCGGCGCCTGCCCGTGCGGCGTCGGCCGCCCGGTCCAGTACCCGGGCGGTGGTCGTGTCGATGATCCCGGCGAGTACGGGCACGCGGCCCGCCGCGGTGTCCACGGCCGCTTCGAGGGCGGTCAGCCGTTGGGCGTCCGTGAGGTAGGCGGCCTCGCCGCTGGATCCCAGCAGGAACAGGCCGTGCACACCGGCCGAGATCAGGTGTTCGGTGAGCCGGCGCACCGAGGCGGTGTCCACCTCCCCTGCCGTGGTGAGGGGGGTGATGACCGGGGGGACGACGCCTCGCAGCGGCGCGGGGAAGGGCATGCGGTACTCCAGGTCGTGCTGTTTCCGCCGCCCCGGACGGTGGCGGGCAGCACCTCGCCTCCCACCCGGGGAATCCGGACGTAGGATGTCCTACGTCCTGTTAGAGTGACACACGGCAGCGCAGGGGATGTCAAGGGTCGAGAGGGGACGGCACATGCGATCGGTCGCCGCGGACGCCGAGGAGAAGATCAAGGACCTGATCGTCGAGCAGGGCCTCGGCCCCGGTGATCCGCTCCCGACCGAGACCGAGCTGATGGAGAGCTTCGGCGTCAGCCGGAACTCCCTGCGCGAGGCGCTCAAGTCCCTCCAGGCCATGCACATCGTCGAGATCAGGCGCGGCTTCGGGACCTACGTCGGCACCATGTCGCTGGAGCCGATGACCGAGGCCATGGCGTTCCGCACCGTGGTCGGGCATCGCCGTGGCCAGGGGAGCCTGCTCGAACTGCTGCAACTGCGCGAGGCGCTGGAGGCGGGGCTCATGCACCGGCTGGCGGGCCGGCTGCCCGACGAGGACCTGGCCGAACTGGACGCCCTGGTGACGACGATGCACACGGAGGTGCACGAGGCGGGCGAGATCGCGGCCCGGACCGACCGCGCCTTCCACCGGGTCCTCCACCGTTCGCTCGACAACGAACTGCTCAGCGAACTCCTCGACGCCTTCTGGAGCGCGTTCCACCGGGTGCGCGCGCAGGGCCTGGGCACGGCCGCCGACGGCGAGGAGCTGGCCCGGATGCACGCCAGGATCGTCGACGCCGTCCGGGCGGGTGACGCGGAGGCCGCGGAGACGGCCGTGCACCGGCATTTCGACGACATCCGCAGCCGACTGTCGCGGCACTGAGCGCACGGCACCCCTCGTTCGTGTGAAGAAACGCGACGGCGTCCGCCAGTCGGGTGAGAGGCGGGCGGGTGCGTCCCGGCGCGCCCTTACGGTTTCGCGGTGACCTCGATCTCAACTGACACGCGCCCCCTGCGAACCGCCGAGCTCGGCACGCTCGTCATCATGTCCTGGAGCCGTGAGACCCCCGACGGCGACGTCCCCTTCCTCCTCGCCTGCTCCCTCGGCGACGGCGAGGGCGGCCCGGAGGCGTCCCCGGCGGCCGTCGAACGGCTGTTGCGGCACTCCGGGCTCTCCGTCGGCGACCGTGTCCTCGACGCGACGCGCCTGCCGAATCTGCCGGTCGGCCTGCTGGTCGTACCGGGCGCGGCGGCGCTCACCATGCCGGGCGTCAACGCCCAGTTCGTCCCCACGCCTCAGTGGCGGACGGCTGTCGACAAGCGCGGGTACGCCTGCCTGATCTTCACCACGCGCCCCTGGTCCGGTGGCGAGCCGGGCGACGGCGAGGCGGTCGCCGCCTTCGCGAACGACGAGGCCACGCTCACGTCGGCCGCGCAGGTCATCGTGCCCGCGCGCAGCCTCCGGAGCTGACGGGACGGGCAGCGGCGGGCGAACCGGTCAGCGGGGCGCGGCCGTGCCGTCGGCACAGGGCCGCGTGCCCGCCGTCGGCGGATCGCCTCACGTCCACAACTCGCCGCTGTCGCACAGCCGGGCGCCCATGTTCCGCTGCATCATGCGCAGCGCGGCATCCGCGAGGTCGGCGTGGATGTGGGCGACCGCGTCGCGCGGAACGATGACCTGCAGGTGGCGGATGTGGGCGTCGAGCGCCGAGTAGAGCACACACTGTTCGGTCACCTGCCCGCACAGCACGAGCCGGTCGATCCCCTGCTGGTGGAGCAGATACGTCAACGGGGTCTCGTAGAAGATCGAGTGGCGCGCCTTGACCACGAAGAGGGAGGCGTCGTCGGGACGCAGTGGCTCGACGAGGCGGGCGTGCGGTCCCGAGAGGGCCTTGTCGAGGATCTCACCGTGGTGCGAACGCCACTCGCCGAAGTTGTCGTTGACGTAGATCACGGGGACGCCCTGCCGCCGCGCCCGCTCCAGCAGGCCGGTCTGCGCCGGCAGCACGGATTCCACGGCGGGAATCAGCGAGTCGGCGTCCTCGTGATCGTAGGTGTTGATCATGTCGATGACGATCAGCGCGGTGTTGCCCATGCTGCCCAGGTTGCCACTGGGCGGCGGGAAATCCGCCCTTCCCCGGCCGACGGCGGGGCGGTGAGGGCAGGGAAGATCACTGGGAGCAGCGGTCCGAGGGTTCCGTCGCTTCCTCCACGAGGTCGTTCAGTGCCCAGGGCGCCGGCCCCAGTCCCTCGCTCCAGTCGCGCAGTTGGCTCTCGTTCACGCAGAGTATTCCGCACTGCTCGGCGTACTCGGCGGCCGGAGCGGTGAAGTCGCTGCTGGTGACGAGGACCGCGACGTCGGCCTCGTGGACGGTGAAGCAGGTACCGCCGAAGCGCTGGAGGTCCTGGGAGCCGACCTTGTTCCCGTCGCCGTAGTACTTGCACTGGATGACGACGCGGCGGCCGTCGGGTGCCACCGCCACCACATCCGCGCCGAGGTCGCCCGCTCCGCCCACGACCTCCACCTCGGCGCAGCCGTCCCGCACGCAGAGATCGGCTATCGCCTGCTCGAACTCGTCGGGGCTGAGTTCCTCGTGGTCGACGGCCGCCTCCGCGGCGGGCTCCTCGTGGTCGACGACCGGCTCCATGGCGGGCTCCTCGATGACGTGCGCCCCACGAGTCGGCGCGGCCGTCGGCTTCTCCAGGGCGTCGAGGGTGGTGGCCGTGGCCGCCTCCAGGGCTCCCGTGGCCCGGCGGACCAGCCTCCTCGGGGAGAACCCGGCCCTCCCGCGCACCCAGACGATGCCCGCCACCACTCCCCCGAGCACCAGGACGACGGCCCAGGCGGGACGCCGCTCCGCGACGTCGAGCGCCATCCGCACGAGCCATCCCACGACGATCAGGGCGACGGCGGCGAGCCCGAAGAGCACGGCCGTCGCGCGAAGGTCGAAGCGGCGCCCGGGGCGTCGCGGGCGTATGCGGCGTTCAGGCACGGTCACGTTGGTCATTCCTCCCTGCGGCCGACATGAAGATCACTTACGCCGTCTGCCCAAGAACCACCGGTTCACCGTCCGTTCATGACACGCCGTCGGATGGCTTATCCCTCCCGTGCGCGAATCTTTCGGGCATAACGTGCGGAATATGAAGAAATGCCATGTCGTGTACCTGGTGTGCACCGCAGCGATGATCGGAACGGGGCTCGGTGCGGCCCCGGCGTCCGCCGGCCACATGACCCACGTGGTCCACCCCGGCGAATCGATCCAGAAGGCAGTGGACGCTGCCGACCCCGGCGACACCGTTCTCGTCACCCCCGGCACCTACCACGAGAGCGTCAAGGTGAGCACGGCCGGGCTCACCCTGCGCGGCGTGGGCCGCGGCACGGTCATCAAGCCGAGCACGGAGAAGGCCACCGACAACACCTGTGCCGAGGGCGGCAACGGCATCTGCGTGATCGGGACGAAGGACGAGAACGTCAAGGGCATCACCGTCGCCAACCTGACGGTGACCGGCTTCAAGCGCACCGGCCTGTTCTCGATGGCCACCGACGGGCTCACCGTGCGGAACGTGACGGCGGTGAAGAACGGCGTCTGGGGCATCGCCCAGGAGCGGTCGATCCACGGCACCTTCCGGGACAACACCGCCCGCGACAACGGCGACGCCGGCATCTTCCTCGCCAACACCGTCAAGACCGAGGAAGGCGCCGCGGACACCCAGGGCACGGTCGTCGAGCACAACCGGCTCGAGGGCAACCGGATCGGCGTCACCGTCCGGCGCCTGCGCAACCTCGCCGTCGCGGACAACTACATCGGCGGCAACTGCGCCGGCGTGTTCGTCGTCGGCGACGAGAACAAGCCCATGGCCGGCGACCTGGTCGTGCGCGACAACTACGTCGTGCGCAACAACAAGTCCTGCCCGAAGACCGACCGGCTGGAGGCGCTCCAGGGTTCGGGCATCGTGCTGACCGGCGTCGAGAAGGTCCTGGTCGCCGACAACACGGTCGAGGGCAACGCCGGCAAGTCGTCGATGTCGGGCGGCATCGTCCTGGCCAAGAGCATGGTGGGCGCCGGCAACTCGAAGAACGAGGTCAACGGCAACAGGCTGCGCGACAACTCCCCCGCCGACCTCGTCCACGCCGGGACCGGGGACACCGCCAAGACCAACACCTTCGAAGGCAACACCTGCGGGGCCTCCAAGCCCGCGGGACTGTGCTGACCGGTCGGCCGCAGCCACCCGTGGACCGTAGTGGACCGAAGTAGGAAGGAAAGCGGCACATGACGACCGCACAGACTGCCCCACCCCCGCCCATGCGGCTGAGGGAGCTCGTGTTCGGGGCGGCATGTGCCGCCGCCCTCCGCGCGGCCGCCCGGCTCGGCGTCGCCGACGCGCTCGGCGACACCCCCATGGCCGTGGAGGACCTCGCGGCCTCGGTGAAGACCGAACCCAGGCCGCTGCGCCGGCTGCTGCGTGCCCTGACCTGCTACGGCGTCTTCGCCGAGCGGAAGGACGGGACCTTCGCGCACACCGACATGTCCCTGCTGCTGCGCGAGGACGACCCGCACAGCCTGCGCTACATCACGCTGTGGTGCACCGAGCCGTGGACCTGGGACGCGTGGCCCCAGCTCGACGAGGCGGTGCGTACCGGCCACAACGTCGTCGAGGGCCTGTACGGCAAGGAGTTCTTCACCTACCTCAACGAGGACGCTCCCGAGTCGGCCGAGGTCTTCAACCGCGCCATGACCACCTCCAGCCGGCAGTCCGCGCAGGACGTCGCGGCCCTCCTCGACCTGTCGGGGAGCACGTCGGTCGCGGACATCGGCGGTGGCCAGGGGCACGTGGTGGCGAGCCTGCTGGAGAAGTACCCGTCGATGCACGGCACCCTGCTCGACCTGCCACGGGTGGTGGAGAACGCCGACCCGCGGCTGCGCGAGGGCGGATCGCTCGCGGACCGGGTGCGGATCGTGCCGGGCGACTGCCGGGTGGCCGTCCCCGTCCAGGCCGATGTCTACATCATCAAGAACATCCTGGAGTGGGACGACGACAGCACCGCCCGTGCCCTGCGGGGCGTCATGGCGGCGGGCGGGCCCGGGGCCCGGGTCGTGGTCATCGAGAACCTCGTCGACGACACGCCCTCGATGCGGTTCAGCACCGCCATGGACCTGCTGCTGCTGCTCAACGTCGGCGGCGCCAAGCACACCACCGACAGCATGGTCGGCCGGCTGACCGACGCGGGCCTCGTCATCGACGACATCCGTCCGGTCAGCCCCTATCTGCACGCGTTCGACTGCACCGTGCCCGAGTGAACTGACCGGGAGACGCGGCACGTCGGGCGGCGGAAAGAGAGAGGGGGGTCTGGGGGCTAAGTGTGGTCCCTGGAAGGGGAGGGGCCTGCGAAAAAACAGGGGGGGGGGGTGGGGGGGTCCCCCCATGCGCCCCCTAAGAAAGG
>NZ_JBHJRX010000032.1:0-14468 GCF_042268605.1 Streptomyces sp. NPDC056296
TCGAAGCCGTCACGCCTCAACCCGCTGTTGCCGCAGCGGCATGACCTGGTCACAAGGCGTCACCACCCCGGCTTGACACCATGATTGGGAATCTCCCTTTCGTTGGGGAATGGCGCGGAGTTCGAACAGTCTCCTCAGTCCCGCGTCCATCGAGTTCCGCAACGATCCCTCGACCGGGAGAACGAACTCACTCCATCACGGCAGTTGCAGATGCGACTGCGTTGTGCGTTGAGGCTGGTCAGCGAGATGGCGGGGTGTCTGCGGGCAAGAAACTCCTGCCGCCGCCTGGAGATGCTCACGGTGAAGGAGCGGCGGGCTCCCGGGCCGGTTCGGTGGGGCAGCTTCTGAAGGCGAGTACGGCGTTGTGGCCGCCGAAGCCGAAGGAGTGGCTCAGGGCGAGGTCGACGGGCTGCGCCCGGCTGGTGCCGGTGACGGCGTTGATCTCGGCGTCTCCTTCCTGTTTTTCGAGGTTGGCCACGGGAGGCACCCGGCCGTGGGCCACGGACAGGGCGGTGATCGCCGCTTCGACCGCCCCGGCCGCGCCGAGCAGGTGGCCGAGGGTGCCCTTGACCGAGGTCACGGAGGGCTGGTGAGGGAAGAGGCGACCGATCAGACGGGCCTCGGCGGCGTCGTTGAGCGGCGTGCTGGTGCCGTGCGCGTTGATGTGCTGCACGTCCGCGGGGCGGGCGCCGGCGTCGTCGAGGGCCCGCCGCACGGCGAGGGCGGCGCCCTTGCCCTCGGGGTCGGGTGCCACGGGGTGGTGGGCGTCGGACGATGCTCCGTAGCCCGACAGCAGGGCGTAGCCGGGGCGTCCGCGGGCCCTGGCCGCACTCGCCGGCTCCAGGACCAGGGCCGCGCCGCCCTCCGCCATGACGAAGCCGTCCCGGGCGGTGTCGAAGGGCCGGGAGGCGGCCCGCGGGTCGTCGCCGCGCCGGGACAGCGCGCCCATCCGGTCGAAGCCGGTGACCCAGAAGGGCTGTACGACCGCGTCGGAGGCGCCCGCGACGGCGATGTCGCAGGCCCCGGAGCGCAGGAGTTGCAGGGCGGTGCCGATGGCGGTGGCGCCGGAGGCGCAGGCGGTGACCGTGCACAGCGCCGGGCCCCGGGCACGCAGGTGGATGGTGAGCTGTCCGGTGGCCATGTTGGGCAGGAACATCGGCAGCAGCAGCGGTGAGACGCGTGCCGTGCCCAGTTCGAGCAGTTTGCGGTGCTGTTCCAGCATGGTGCCGGTGCCGCCGGCCGAGCTGCCGAAGACCACCGCGACGCGGTCCGCGTCCCAGTCGGCCGGGTCCAGGCCGGCGTCGGAGACCGCCTCCAGGGCGGCGTAGAGGGCGAACTGGGTGAAGCGGTCGTACTGCCAGGGGCGTGAGCCGGGGACGTGACCGCGGGGGGAGAAGTCCGGTACGAGGCAGGCGAAGTCGACCGGGAGACCCTTGAGTTCGGGGACGTACCGGGCGGTGGGGCGGCCCGCGCACACACCGTCCCAGGTGGCCTCGCGGCCGGTGCCGGCCGGAGTGACCAGGCCGATCCCGGTGACGGCGACATCGGGCCGGGCGCCGGTCACGGCTTGACGGCCTGGGCGATGAGGTCGGCCACACCGGCCAGGGTGAGGTCCGGGTCGGCCTCGCCGTCCTCTACTTCGATGCCGAGTTCCTCGGTGAGTACGACGAAGAGCTCCACCACGGCCAGCGAGTCGAGGTCCAGCTGTTCGAAGGTCGCGGTGGGGACGATGGCCTCGGGGGGCACTTCGAACTTCTTGCTGAGAACCGAGGCGAGCAGGTCGTAGGCGCGGCTGTGGGGGGTGGTGTCGGTGGTCATGTCAGGGGTGTCCTTTCCGGTCCGACGGGCGGTTGCCCCGGGGTGGTGGGGTTCCGTGTGGTGGAGTTCCGTGGTGGTGGAGTTCCGTCGTGGCGGATCGGCGGTCAGCCGAGCGCGGCCGGTGCCTCCAGCTCCGCCTTGACGTCCTTGAGCAGCGCCATCGCGTCCCTGCCGTTGACCACCCGGTGGTCGTAGACCAGGCCGAGGTGGACGAACCGGTGGGTGCGAGGGGTGCCCCCCGCGTCCAGGAGCACCTGGTCGTCGACGGCGCCGATGGAGATCACGCAGGTCTGGCCGGGGAAGACGATGGGGGTGGCCAGGACCATGCCCTCCGTGGTGTGCGGGGCGACCATGATGTTGGCCCCGGCGAGTTCGGCGGCCTGGAACGTGCCCCGGAACGCCTTGCTCCGGAAGCCGGTCAGCAGGTCGGCGATCCGGTCGCTGCTCAGCTCGGCGGCGTCGTGCACCACCGGGGTGTACAGACCTCGGCCCGCGTCCATGGTGACGCCCACATGGGCCCGTTCGCTCTCGCGTACCGCGCCGTCGTCGGTGAGCGCGGCGAACATCAGGGGGTGTGCCGCGTGCCGGCGCGCCACCGCCTTGATCAGCAGGACGGGCAGGGAGACGAAACTGCCGGTGCGCTCGGACAGCTGCCGGGCCAGTTCCTCCGCCTGTCCGACGTCGACCTTGGCGTAGGCGGCCGCGGCCGGAACGGTCCGCATCGACTCGGTCACCACTGCGCCCACCGTCCGCTGCTGCTTCGACAGTTGGCGCTGGGGGGAGGCGGGCGCCGACGCGGCCCGCCGCACCAGGGCCTCGACATCGGCCGTACGGATCACCGTGCGCCCGAGACCGCACAGCTCGGCCTCGGACACGCCGTGGCGGTCGGCGAGCGCACGGGCCGCGTTGGTGATGCTCAGCTCCGCGCCGGTGGGTGCGGATGTCGCCGCCTGGGTGGCGGCCGACGCCCGGTAGGAGTCGCGCTCGTCGGCCGACTCGAAGAGGTAGGCGATGGTCTGCCCCGGCCTGCAGTCCTGGCCGCCGACGACGAGGACGTGCAGGATTCCGGGGCCGGTGCTCTCGATCTCCTCACTGGCCTTGGAGGTCTCCACGACCGCCAGCGGTTCCTCGCCCTCGATGCTGCTGCCGTCGGGGACGAGCCACTCGACCAGGGTGTAGCTGGAGTCGTTCGTGTTGAGCGTGGGCAGCTCGATGCCGATCACTTCGTCGCCTCCATGATCGCGCGGTGGATGGTGGACGGCTGGAGCAGCACGTCGTGCTCCAGGTGCGCCGCGGTCGGTACGATGCTCGGCTCGGCACTCAGCGGCAGCACCGGGCGGGCCAGTCGGCTCCACAGCTGCTCGTGGAGTTGCTGTGCGAGCAGCTCGCCCCAGGTCCCGTCGGCCGTGGAGTCCTCCATGACACAGATGCGGTCGGCACGGGACAGCACCGGGAGCAGCGCCTTGCTGTCGAAGGGGTAGAGCTGGGAGGGCACCAGCAGTTCACACGTGATCTCTTCTTCGAGGAGCAGGGTGCGCAGGGCGGTGACGGCCCGTTCGGTGAGCCCGCCCGGGGCCAGGACGATCCAGTCGGGGGGCCCGCAGTCCGGCGCGAACACCCGGGCGGTCTCGCTGGGATCGGCCAGCACCTCGTAGCGGAAGAGGTCGTCCACGACCCCCGCCCGGTACATGGGGCGGGTGTAGAGCACCTTGTCCTCGAAGAGCACACCGGGCTCCTCGCGGTCGAGCATCGCGGTCAGTACGCGCTGGTTGTCGTGGAACGGGGAGACTTCCCGCAGGTGCAGCGAGGGAATGCCGAGGAAGTGCTTCTGCAGGCTCTGGCTGTGCGTCGGGCCGTACCCCCGGTTGCCGCCGGTGGGGCAGCGGACGACCATGCTCATCGGGACCCTGCGGCCGTACATCGACACGGACTTGGCGGCGAAGTTCAGCAGCGGGTCGAAGGCCAGCGCGGCGAAGTCCGAGAACATCATCTCGACCACGGACCGGTTGCCGGCCAGGGCGAGGCCCGCGCCCACGCCGGCGATGCCGCCTTCGCTCAGTGGTGAGGAGAGCACCCGGTCCGGGAAGCGGTCGGAGAGCCCTCGGGTCACTTTGAACGCCCCGCCGTAGGGGTCGGCGACGTCCTCGCCGATCAGATACGTGCCGGGGTGGGCGCCGAGGAGGTGGTGCAGTGCGCTGTTGAGGTTCTCGGCCACGCGCTGGCGCCTGGTCATCGGGCCTCCCATCGGGACGCCGGACGCGCGCCGACCTCTCGTACGACGGCGGCGACGGCCTCCGCCTGTGCCTGGTCGGCGGCGGCGGACTGTGCGGGATGGGCCTGTCGGTAGCGGCGGTACCAGTCGTGCCGGGCCGCTCGCTCACGGACCTCGGCCGCGCGGGTGTCGTCCCCCTTGCTGTGCGGGCCCACCCGGTGGGTGACGCACTCGACCACGTACGGCCGGTGCCGGTCGCGGACCTGTTCGACCACGGGGGCGAGGGCGGCGCGTACGTCGGTCACGTCCACGGAGTCGATCCGCAGGTGGCCGACGCCGAAGGCCGCCGCCCGGGTCGCGACGGTGCCGGACATCTGCCGCTCGGTCGGTGTCGACTGGGCGATCCCGTTGTGCTCCACCACGACGAGCACCGGGACCTGCCACAGCTGCGCCATGTTGAGCGCCTCGTACACGGCGCCCTCGCCCCAGGTGCCGTCGCCGATGTGGACCACCGCGATCCGGCCCGGCTCGGCCCGCTTCAGGTGCAGGCCGACTCCCACGGCGACGGGCAGGCTCTGGCCCTGTACGCCGGTCGACAGGTAGCGGTCGCGGTAGATGTGCTGGCTGCCGCCCACACCGTGGCAGACGGCACCGGCCCGCCCCATGATCTCCGCGAGCAGACCGTGCGGATCGTGGAAGCGGGCCAGGTAGTGGCCGTGCCCGCGGTGGTTGCTGAAGACGTAGTCGCCCTCGTCCAGCAGCGGGTAGAGCGCGACGGGGATGTACTCCTGGCCGAGGCAGGTGTGCGTGGTGCCGTGCAGCCGGCCCTGGGAGAACAGTTCCAGCACGGCCAGTTCGAAGTGGCGGATCATCAGCAGGGTGCTGAGATCGGCGTCGGACAGACGGGACAGAGGACGGGCCACGACACCGGCTTCGGGTTCGCCGACGGGCCTGAGGTCGACCGCGGGGGACGCGGACGTGGCGTTCATGAGGTGCTCCTTACGGAAGTTCGACCACCTGGGCGCACCAGGTCAGCCCGGCGCCGAAGCCCAGGAGCAGCGCCTTGTCGCCGGGCCGTGCGGTGGCCGAGGCGAGCAGCGACTCCAGAGCCAGCGGGATGGACGCCGAACTGGTGTTGCCGTCGGTGACGATGCTGCGGGCGATCGCCACGTGCGCGGGCGGGCGCAGTCGGCGCACCATCGCGTCGATCAGCCGCCCATTGCACTGGTGCGGCACGAAGGCGCCGATGTCGTCCCAGGTGAGCCCGGCCGCGTCGAGTGCGTCCCGGGCCACTTGCGGCATGTGCGAACCGAACCAGCGGACCACCCGGGTGCCGTCCATGTGCATGTACGGGCGGGCGGCATCGGGTTTGGGCGGGGCGCTGGTCATCCAGGGCTCACCAGGGCCGTGGGTTCCCCACACCGCCGGTCCGATCCCGCCGTGCTCCGCGGCGCTGACCACCGCGGCCCCGGCGGCATCGCCGAAGACCATGACGGTCCCGCAGTCTTCGGGGTCGGTGATGTCGCTCAGCCGCTCGGCGGCGACGACGAGGATCTGCCGCGCCTGCTGTGCGGCGATGAGTCCGGAGGCCAGGGTCAGCCCGTAACTGAACCCGGCGCACCCGCCGTTGACGTCGAACCCGCCGGCTCGGCCGGCTCCGATGCGGTGGGTGAGACTGGCCGCCCGGCACGATGCCTGGCCGACGCTGCTGGCGGAGGAGAACAGGACACAGTCCAGGTCCTCGGCGAGCACTCCCGCGTGGGCCAGGGCCTTGTCCGCCGCCTGCGCGGCCATCTCGACGAAGGTGTCGTCGGGGTCGGCCTTCAGCCTGGTCCGGATTCCGGTGGTCTGCTCGATCCAGCCTTCCTCATGGCCGAACCTGGTGTCGAGTTCGGCGCTGGTGAGCAGGCCACCGGGGCGGTAGGTTCCGATGCCGGTCAGCCGTCCCGCGCCCCGGGCCATCAGCGGGCTCCGTCCGACGCGGCGACGGCTGCCTGACCGTTCACGTAGTCGAGGGTCCGCCGGACGGTGCGCAGGTCGTGCACCGCCTCGTCCGGGATGGGAACGCCGTAGCGCTCCTGGATCCGCTCGGCCAGTTCGATGACGGCCATCGAGTCGAACCCCAACGACGTGAAGGGCGCGTCGGCCGACTGCTCCGAGATCGCCCGGGCCGCTTCGGCGCCGGCGATCTCGGCCACCATCGCCGCCAGGTCTTCCAGAGTGAAAGGGGACATGCGGAAACTCCAGCTGATGAGATACGGGGAGGGGCGCACGGGAGGAGAGGACCGCGCGTGGGTCACTGGGCGGGCAGCATGGCGTCGCGGCTCAGGAAGGCGAGCACCCTGCGGAAGTAGTCGGAGTCGAGCACGGGCGGGGCGCGGTGCGCGGACGCCGCGGTGGGGCCGGCGGTGTCCTGCCCCGGGGCCGGGATCATCTGCCGGAGGGTCTCGCCGGCCAGCCGCATGGTGCTGCGGGGGACCTCGTCGCCCAGGTCGCGAAGCCGCTCCAGCCAGGTGTCGAACGGAACGAGCGGAAGGTCGACACCCGCGTCCGCGAAGCCCTGGAAGTACGACCGGAAGGGCAGCGGTTCGGGGTCGATCACGTGGAACACCTGTCCTTGGGCACGTCGGCTCAGGGACAGGTCGACGATGGCGCGGCTGGTGAAGTCGACCGTGCCCACCGGCAGGAGACCGGGGTGGTCGGGGGCGCAGCCGGCGCGGATGCTCGCCGTCGTCAGGTGGACGAACCAGTCCGACTTCCCCACCAGGCCGGTGCGCGAGTCCGCCAGGATCACACCGGGCCGGTGCACCATCGTGGGCGATCCGCGGTCCGCGGCCTGCGCGACCAACTGCTCGGCGACCCATTTGGTGGCGCAGTAACCGGAGACACCGGTCCCGGCCTCTCGGGCCGCCGGGATCACCCCCATCGTCGAAATGTAATGCACGGGAATTCGGCGGGTCCGGGTCGCCAGTCTCAGGATTTCCTGGGTTCCCGACACATTGCAACCGCGTAGGATCGGGTAACTCGCCAGAAGATTGACCCAAGCACCGCAGTGGTAAATGACGTCGATGCCGCGCGAGAGGCCGGAGAACTCCTCGTCGGTCAAGCCGAACCGCGGCTTCGCCAGGCTGCCCGGCACGACGTCGATCCGGGACATGTGGTGCTCCGGCACGTCCCGGGCGCGTAACTGACCGGCGAGCCGCTCCCGGGCCTGAGCGGCCGACTCCGCTCTCACCAGGCAGTGGATTCGAGCGTCGGTTGCCTCCAGCAGGTCGGCGAGCAGGGAACCGCCGAGGAATCCCGTGGCTCCCGTCAGCAGAATTCTCTCAGGCGGCCCTTCGGGAACATCCGTCAGAGACGACGCATCGATTTCCGCCGGAAGTCGCAAATCGTCGGTGATCGGGAAACTGACCATACCAACACCGCATTTCAGCACAGGCGAGATTCGGTCCTGCCCTGAACACTCCCCGCACCTCACGAGGTTTACTACAGAAATCTTCCACCAGTGGGAGCGCAGGGCGCATCCTCCTGGCCGTCACCCGCACCCGCACCACCACCACGGGTGAGTAGGGCTCATTCATTCGAACAGGCCACGCCTCCGAATGGGCGGCCGGGACGTACGCCCGGAGCGCGTTACCGGTGTCGCGCGCCGTCGGTCGCACGCCAACGCGCTTACGCGGAGGGAGCGTTGCTCAAGGGGGAGCGGGGGGCGGGGGCGGTCCGGGCGTAAAGACAGATGAGACGGACACAGCCAATGGGTCGCGAGACAAGGGGGGTTGAGCCATGGCCGCAGGGCCTGAGATGCCGGAGGTCCCCGATCCCGTTGAGAGCGGGGCGAATTCACACTCCGTTCCACAGAAGGTGTTGCCCGAGGCATGGCAGCCCCTGCTCGGCCGCCCGGCCCTCGCGGAGTTGCTCGGGCACCCTCTCGCGGGCGCCGCGCTGACGGAGATGTGCCGGCTCCTGCCACCCCACGTCGCCGTGCACTCCCTGCGGACGTTCCTGCTGGCCGACGCCTGTGCGCGGACCCACGGAACCGCCTACGACCGGGTCGGCCTGCTGGCCGCCGCGGCGTTCCACGACGCCGGGCTGGTAGGGCGCACTCCGCTCGGTCGCGGTGGATTCCCGTGCCGCTCCGCCCAGTTGCTCGACCACTTCCTGGCCCGGCACCAGGTGGGCACGGTGCGGCGCACGACCCTCACGCGTGCGGTGCGCGAGCACATGCGCCCGTTCCCCGCTCGCGACGCCGGACCCGAGGCGCGACTGCTGCACTTCGGCGTGTGGCTGGACGTCACCGGGCGCGGCGAGCGGAAAGTGCCCGGTGACCGGCGCCTGTTGGCCCAACTGGCGCCCACCCCCGGGTTCGCCGTGTCCTTCTCCGCCCGGGTGGTGGCCTGCGGGCTGCGCCGGGTGCTGCCGGGCTCCCCGGTCACCCACCGGTGACCAGGGAGCCCGGCGACTCGCCCTTCCCGTCGCGAAAGGAACCGCAGACATGCAAGAAGACCAGCGTGTTTTCGATGTCGCCATCGTCGGAGGCGGCATCGGCGGGACGATGCTGGGGACCGTACTCGCACGTCACGGCGTGCGGGTGCTGCTGCTCGAAGGCAGCGGCCACCCCCGGTTCGCCATCGGAGAGTCCACCGTCCCCGAGACCACGTTCGGCCTCCGGGTCCTGGCCCGCCGCTACGACATCCCCGAGCTCGAGCACCTGGCGACCAACGCGGCTCTGCGCCGCCACGTGTCGTCGAACAGCGGGGTCAAGCGAAACTTCAGCTTCATCTACCACCGGGAAGGTGAGCCCACCCGGCCCGACGAGTGCACCCAGTACCCCACTTGGGGACCTCCGCTCGGTCCCGACTCGCACTACTTCCGGCAGGACGTGGACGCGTACATGTTCCACGTCGCCGTGTCCTACGGCGTGACCGCGTACACCCACACCATGGTCGACGACGTGAAGTTCGAGGAGGACGGCGCGACTCTCGTCACCCGGGACCGGGGCACCTTCCGGGCTTCGTACGTGGTCGACGCCGGCGGCATGCGGGCGGTCCTGCCCGAGCGCCTCGGACTGCGGCAGGAACCGCCCTACCGCACACGGTCGCGCACGATCTTCACGCACATGGTGGACGTGCGCCCCTTCGACGCCGTGGCGCCTTCGCGTGAACAGCACGGCATGCCCAGCCCGTTCAGTCAGGGAACGCTTCACCACATGTTCCCGGGCGGCTGGTTCTGGGTCATCCCGTTCGACAACCAGTCGACCAGCACGAGCCAGTTGTGCAGCGTCGGCATCAACCTCGATCTCGACCAGCACCCCCGGCCGGAGGACATCTCGGCGGAGGAGGAGTTCTGGCGGTACGTGCGCCGGTTCCCCAGTGTGGCCCGGCAGTTCGAGCGGGCGCGGGCGGTCCGGCCGTACGTGTCCACCGACCGCACCCAGTTCGCCTCGCAGAAGGTGGTCGGCGACCGGTGGTGCCTGCTGCCGCACGCCAGTGACTTCATCGACCCGCTCTTCTCCAGCGGCCTCGCCGTCACCGTGATGGCGCTGAACGCGCTGAGTCACCGGCTCATCGACGCGGTGCGCCAGGACGACTTCGACACCTCCCGGTTCGCGTACCTGGACCACTGGACCAAGCGCATGTTCCGGTTCTACGACGACCTGGTGTCCTGCAGCTACATCGCGTTCGACGACTTCGACCTGTGGAACGCCTGGAACCGCGTGTGGACCATCACCACGCTGTACGGCACGAACGCCCAGAACCAGGCCGCCGTGACGTTCGAGAAGACACACGACCCGACCTGTTTCGACACGCTGGAGCTGCCGCCGTACCGAGGTCTCCAGGGTATGGACAATCCGTGGGTGGAGCGGATGTTCGACCAGTCACGGGACGCCGTACTCGCCTACCGCGCGGGCGAGTTGACGAAGGAGCAGGCGATCGCGCGCATCTACGAGGTGCTGGGCGAGAGCGGCCTCGTCCCGGCGGTGTGGGGGACCCTGGACCCCGACGACCGTTGTCCGTCCGGGGTGTTCACCCTCTGGCCGCTGATGAAGATCCTGCTGTGGGGCAAGTACCGCTCACCGCGGCACGTCCGGGGCTCCTACTTCACCGGCGGGGCGCGGCTGGTGGGCAAGGAAGCGGTCCAGGCGTTCACCACCGAGCTGCGCGCCGGCGGCTCCCAAGTGCACCAGACCGTACGGGACATGTGGCTCAACTGGAACCGCGACTGGACGCGGCGGCCCGCTACTCGGAAATGAGCGCGAAAAAACATTCCTGCCGACCGGCGGAGGAACATATTCCGGTTTGCCGCTCCAGGGCCTCGGGTAGGAAAACCACATGGCCGACAAATGGAAAGTCGGCCGTGGTTCTCCCTGCCCAATCCGAGAGACAACGGGCTGCAATCCACGATGGTGCGACATTCCACCTGCCAATCGCCCGCTGAATGCTCCTGGGAAGAAATCTTCCAGCATCAGGACCGCCTCATGCGGCTGGTTCGGCGAAGACTACCGAGTTTTCAGGACGCCGAGGACTGCGTTCAGGAAACCATGGCCCGCGCAGCCGCCCACGCCGCGTTGGACAGGAATCGACTCGGTGCCTTTCTGACGTCAGTGGCGCTTCGCCTCTGCATCGACTTCTACCGTGACCTGGAGCGTCGCAGGAGACTCCTCCAGCGTGCGGCGCTCGCGGACACCCCCGGTACGACCGAGGAGGACGTCTGCGACGAGGACTTCGGCAGATGGCTGCTCGGCCAGGTACAACACCTGCGGGGGCGTGAGCAGGAGGTCATACTCGCCCGCGCCAAGGGTATTTCCACTGCGGAATTCGCCCGCATGCACAACATTTCTGTCAAGGCGGCCGAAGCCGCATTCACCAGGGGCCGCGCGCGATTGAAGAACGTCTGCGCGAAAGCCTTGGAAGGCTGCGCCCGATAACACCCGTAAACCACGCCTCTCCCATCACAGAGAAACGGAAAGGGACCACACTCATGGGCAATAGCAAGAACATCCAAGACATCGTCAAGGATTTGGTCGGTGATATGACCGACAGCTGGAAGGAGGCTTTCGACGACCTCCTGAACCGAGACGACGACTCAGGTTCGTCGCGCGGCTCCGGCAACGCCGTCAACACGCTGGCCGGGCTGCCCCCGAACGCCCTCGCCGCACTGGCCGGGGCCGTCAACCCGACGACCGCGCTCGCGGGTGTCGCCAACCCGATGGCCGCCCTCGGCGGGATCGGCGCAGCCGGCAACCCGCTCGCCGGCCTCGCCTCGGGGGCCGCGGGCCCGCTGGGGAACGTCGCGGGCCCAGCACAGAACCCCCTGGCCGCGCTCAGCGGCGCCGCGGGCGGCGGCAATCCGCTCGCGGCCGCGCTGGGCGGGGCGGGCAACCCCCTGGCCGCGCTGGGCGGGGCGGCCAATCCGCTCGCCGCGGTCGGCGGCGCGGCCGGTGCGCTCGGTGGGCTCGGTCAGCTGGCCGGAGGCCTCGGACACGCGGCGAGCGGGGCGGGCGACCTGATGGCGCTCCCGACCCAGCTCGCCCAGCTCACCCAGGTGCTCCCCAAGCTCCTGGAGGCGGTCCAGGGCCTGCAGAACCTGACCAACCTGCCGGCCCAGGCCGGTCAGCAGGGGCTGTCGGCCCTGCAGGGCCTGACCGGTCAGCAGGGGCAGGGCGGAAAGCCGTCCCAGGGCGGACAGTCCTCGACCTCGGGCTGACCGGCCGTGCCACCGTCCCGTCCGGCCGTCTCCGTGATGCCCGCCGACCGCCGTTCCGTACCCGGGTCCCGATCTGAGGAGGATCACACACGATGACGTCCGTCGTCGGCGATCGACTGCGTCTCGTGGTCAGGGTCCTGGGCAGCCTCGTGGCCGACGAGGTGGGACAGGCGGCCCGGCTGCGGAGGCGTACGAAGCGGGACACGCGGTCCCCGGCGGAGGACACCGATGTCTCCGCCGGGTCCGCGGCCGAGGCCACCGCCGGGGCGGAGCAGCGCCGCGCCAAGGCGGTACGGCACGCCCTGGAGAGCCTCGGTCCCTTCTATGTGAAGCTCGGTCAGGTCCTCTCCACGCGGCCCGACATGGTCCCCCAGTCCATCCGGGACGAACTGCAGAACCTGCACGACGAGGTCGACGTCCAGCCGTTCTCGGAGTTCGAGCCGGTACTGGCCCGGGACCTCGGGGCGGACTGGAAGCTGCGCTTCGACGACATCGAGACCGGCGCCCCGCTGGGGGCGGCGTCCCTCGCCCAGGTCTACCGCGTGACGCTGCCCGGCGGGCGCGCGGCCGTGGTGAAGATCCAGCGGCCCGGCATCCGCGAGGGCGTACTCGCGGACATGGCCCTGATGCGCCGGGCCTCGAAGATCGTGGCCCGCGTCGCGCCCCGGTTCAACGAGGTCATCGACATCGAGGCGATGCTCGGCTCCGTCTTCGACGCCATGGAGCCGGAGCTGGACTTCACCGGCGAGGCCCGCAACATGGACGAGGCCCGCGAGCACGTCCGGTCGTTCCGTTCGCTGGAGGTGCCCCGGGTACTGCATGCCAGCCCTCGGGTCCTCGTCCAGTCGCTGGCCGACGGGAAGTCGGTGCGGCACGTCGACCGCGCGCACTTCACGGACGACGAGCGCGTGGAGATCGGCAAGGACCTGCTGCGGTTCATGTACCACGGGTACTTCGTCCATCGCTTCTTCCACGCCGACCCGCACGCCGGCAACGTCTTCGCCGCTCCCGGCGGACCCGCGACGCTGATCGACTGGGGCATGGTCGGCCGCCTGGACCGCAGGACCAGTCTTCAGCTGCTGCCGCTGTTCATGACCTTGGCGCAGAACGACGGGGCCGGGGTGGCGCACCACTGGGCGGAGATGGGCCGGATGACGCCGTGGGCCAACATGCCCGCGTTCGCCGCCGACATGGCCGCGTTCGTGCCCACGGTCTCCCATCTCTCACTGGAGGACATGAACTTCGGCGTCGCGCTCACCACCGTGCTGGCCAAGGCGACCAAGCGCGGGATCGGTTCGCCGCCGGCCGTCTCACTGCTGGGCAAGTCCTTCGCGAACCTCGACGGTTCGGTGCGGTGCCTGGCTCCCGAGATCACGCTGCCCGAGGTGTTCCAGGCGGAGGTGCCGAAGATCCTTTTCGCACTGGGCCGCGAGTTCCTCGGCCGCAACCAGTTCGCCCGGAACTCCATGGAGCTGCTGCTGGCCGCCGTCACCAGTCCCGAACAGGTCCGGGGCGTCCTCTCCGACGTGGCCAACCGTCAGTTCGCACTGAACATCCACGAGCCGCGCACCCCCGCCGCGATGGGCGGCCAGCGGACCACCCGCCCCTCCGGAAGCCTGCTCGCGCTGGGTGCCGCGGCCTTCCTGCTGGGCCGTCGCCGCTCCGGATGATCCGGGTCCGCACCGCCACCCCGCCCCACCTCAAGGAGGTCCCATGCCGGAATCCACACGTCCGCAGTCACCGTTCGCGCCGGCCGCCGCGACCCCGCACGGAATCTCCCGCGCGGCGCTCTGGACGGCCGCCGCACACGCGGCGGAGAACCTCCGGCCCGCGCCGATCGTCCGCGACCCGTGGGCCGCCGACTTCCTCCACGCGGCCGGGTTCGACGGGGGCCCGCCCGGTGACGGACCGATGCAGCGCCTGCTGCCCGACTATCAGGTGGTACGCACCCGCTTCTTCGACGACTACCTTCTCGCCTCGGCCCGTTCGGGCTGCCGCCAGGTGGTGCTGCTCGGCGCCGGTCTTGACACCCGTGCCTTCCGGCTCGACTGGCCGACCGGGGTGCACGTCTTCGAGGTGGAGGACGCGGCCGTACTGGCCTTCAAGGAACGGGTACTGGACTTGGGCCGGCTCTCCTGCGGACGCCGCACCGTCGTCGAGGCCGACGGCACGGCATCCTGGAGAGAGGAACTCAGGGCGGCGGGATTCGATCCCGGCAGGCCCACCGCATGGCTCTGCGAGGCACCCCTGTACTTCCTTCGGCCCCCGGAGGTCGAGGCCGTCGTCGCCGCGATGACCGAACTCTCCGCGCCCGGCAGCATGTTCGGCGCCGAGTGCGTGAACTCCGCGACCATGTCCTCCCCGCTCGTCGCGCCCTTCATGGACGCCCTGTCGACGATCGGACTGGCCTGGAACTGGCAGATTGCCGAGCCGGAGCGCTGGTGGGCGGAGCACAGCTGGGACGCGGGGGTCGCCGACCTGTTCACGCTGCCGTACGCGGTCGAGCGCCTCTCCCCGTATCTGCCGCTGATCGGCACGGCCGCCGCAAAGAGCGTCTTCCTCACCAGTGGAACGCTGCGCGGCACTCCCTGACACGGCACCACGCGCGGGCCCCGGACGGTGCGTCCGGGGGGAGGGGGGGGGGGGGTGGGTGTGGGCGGTTTCACTTCCCCAACAACAAAAGGCACAAAGCGGGGGGGTTGTTCTCGGTTTCCCAGGGACCCTCTTTTACCAC
>NZ_JBHJRX010000032.1:14478-108130 GCF_042268605.1 Streptomyces sp. NPDC056296
GGGGGGTGGGAAGGGCGGCAAAAAGGGTTTTCTTTGCAATGGGGAAAGGGTGAAGGGACCCCCCTAAACAAGACACAAGCCGCGCGCCCTGGGGTTTGTGTCTGCCCCCCGCGCGTGGTGCCGTGGCTACGGCCGCTCCAGCTCCAGCAGCGCCGCGAGCCACAGGTCGGGGAGTTCGTCCGCGGTCGCCAGGGCCTCGTCGTGAACGACGGTCAGGCACGCGGTGTCGTGCTGGCTCGTCAGCGTCGTCACACACCGGATGCCTGACGCGACGCCGGCGAAGGCGGCCGCGCGACGGGCCGCGACCCCCTGGTGGACCAGGGCCGTGCCGAAGTTCACGCTGCTCACCGGGCCGGCCACGAACGCCCCGCGGACCAGGCGGGTGCCGACGGTGGCGCCGAGCGTCCGCGGGGCGGCGGACAGCAGCAGGCGCATGGCGTCGCGCCGCCGGCTCTCCCGCAGCCGGCCCGTGCGGGCGACGACCCGGTCCAGGGCCCGCTGGGGTGACTCCTCGTCGCAGGGCAGCAGGAGCCGGGCGGTGACCATGCGGTTGCCCGGGGCGTACTCCTCCCCCGGGGCCCGGACCGACATCGGGATCGATACGGGCAGCGGCGGATGGGCCGAGCCGGTGTCCTTCAGGTACCAGGTGCGGACGGCGTGGGACAGGGCCGCGAGATAGACGTCCGTGACCGTACCGCCGTGGGCGCGGGCGACGGCGCGCAGCCGGGCCAGCGGGATGTCGGCGTGGCAGACGTCGACGCGGCCCGTGGATTCTCCGTCGAACGCGGGTTTAGGGGTGGGCGCGCGGAAAGCGGCCACCACTTCGCCCAGGGCGTCCGCGAGGCCGTGTGCGGTGGGCCGGGCGGGATGCTGTGGGGCCGGTCCGCCCTCGGGGTGGTCAGCGAGGAGAGCGCGGGCGGTGTAGGCGGCACCCATGCCGTCCTGGAAGGTGTGGTCGGTTCGGTAGACCAGGGTGTGGCGGTCCGCCGGGCCGTGGACCAGCCACACGTCCCAGGGCGGCCGGTCGTCCGTGCTCATCGGCCGGGACAGCATCAGGCGGCTGGTCGCCGACCCGTCGGTGTCCTCGGGCAGCCACGCCTCGTGCACATGCCGGTCCACCGCGATCCGGTCCACTCGCCGGAATTTCCTGCGGTCCCGGGCGATGCGGTAGCGCAACGTCGGGACGCGGTGGACGCGTTCGGCGACCCGCGCGCGTACGGAGTCCAGGGTGGGGGCCCGGCCATCGAACCCGAACGTGAACGCGAGGGGCACAGGGCTGCCGCCCGTCGCCAGGTGGAAGGCGACATCTACGGTTCCCATGGACAGGGCCGACGGCAGGCGGCCGTTCGTACCGAGGTGGGGTCGCATCGTGGAACCTCCTGGTCGGGTTCTGAGGTCTGTGGGGCCGCGAGGCTGGGGTCTGCGGAGCTGGAGTCCGCGGTCTGCGGAGCTGGAGTACGGATGCGGGCAGCGCCCGCCGTCAGCATGTATGCCGCGCGATTCGCCCCATTGCGTCCACGTACGCCCGCAGCAGGGGCCGCACGGGTCCGCGTGCGGGCAGGCGCGGGGCCCGGGAGCGGTGCCACGGGAGCGGTTCGCCGGGTTCCGGCTCACCCAGCAGGGCCGCGGCCACGTGCGCGCCGTGCGCCACGGACAGGGCGAGTCCGTGCCCGCAGCAGCCGCCGATGTACCAGACGTCGTCGAAGCCCGGCACCGGCCCCACCACCGGCAGGTCGTCGCCCGTCATGCCGATGCGGCCGGACCAGCGGTGGGTGACCCGTACCCGGGCGAGGTCCGGATGCAGGGACCGCAGCCACCTCTCCAGCCGGGCCCAGGCACGCTCCCTGACGGCCTGAAGACGGGGAGCGCCGATACCCGCCGGGACCGTGGCGGTACCGCCACCCGCCACCAGGCCCCGGTCCGGGAGCAGCCGGAAGTACGGCGCCATCGGGACGGCGTCGACGACGGAGTGTCCGGCGCGCCCGCCCAGGGCCTCGTAGGCCGGGGCGCTCAGCGGTTCGGTGGCGACGGCGTACACCTCGAGCGGCAGGACGGTGCCGACCGGCAGGTCCAGTGCCTGCGCGGCGGAGTTGACGGCCAGCACCGCCTGACCTGCGTAGAGCCTGCCGTGCGGGAGGACCAGCTCGGGGCCGACCAGGTCGCCTGGGCGCAGGGCCAGCAGCGGGCTGCGGCCGTAGAACCGCACGCCCTTGTCGGCGCAGGCACGGGCGAGGGCGCAGGTCAGGGCGGCCGGGTCGAGGGTCGCGGCGGAGCGGTGCAGGAGTGCCGCCCGGTAGGGCACGCCGACCCGGTCGCGGATGCCGGCCGGGGTGAGGACGGGGACGTCCAGACCGAGTTCGCGGCAGGCGCGGGCCTGGCGGGCGAGTGCCACCAGGCCCGCGGACGACCGCGTGGCCACCAACTGCTCGCCGAGCCGCAGCCCGCAGGGCACGTCGAGCCGGGCGCACAGGTCGAGGACGTCCCGCACCGCCCGCTCGCTGGCTCGGTGCATCCTGCGCGCCGTCTGCGGGCCGAAGCGGCGCACCGCGCGGTCGACCGCGGGGCCGGCCCGGGGCCCCAGCAGACCGGTGCCCCGGCCGCTGGCGCCGGCGGCCGGGTGCTCGGCGTCCACCACCGCGATGTCGAGCCCGGGGGCGCGTTCCGCCAGGTGGTAGGCGCAGGACAACCCGGCCAGGCCGGCCCCGACGACGGCCACGTCGGCGGTGACCACGCCGTGCAGCTGGGGCTGCGTCGGCAGTTCCGCGGGGTCCCAGTACGGCGTCCCGGCCGATGGCCTGGTCATCCGGCGGCGTCCGGCACCGGCTCGGTCAGCGCACCGAACCGGCGGTCGTGCCACAGCAGCGGGCGTCCGCCGCCCACGTGCACGGCGGCGACCCGGCCGACGACGAGGTGGTGGTCGCCGTAGCGGCGTACGTCCTCGGTCAGGCACACCGACCAGGCGAGCGCGCCGGCCAGCACGGGGACGCCCAGCACCTGCCGGGTGTCCGTCCCGGCGAACCGCTCGGCCGCGGTCGTCGCCGGGGACGCGAACCGGCCCGCCAGGTCCTGCTGTTCCTCGCGCAGCAGGTGCACGGCGAAGGACCGGCGGGCCCGGACGGCGGCGAGGGTGCGGGAGCCGTCGCGCAGACAGGCCACGAGCAGCGGCGGGCGGGCGGAGAGGGAGGTGACGGCGGAGACCGTCATGCCGAGCGGGCCGTCCTCACCGCGGGCGGTCACCACGGCCACCCCGGCGGCCAGCTTGGCGTACAGGCCCAGGCAGCGGGCGGCGCCCGGCCCTGGTTCCTCGTGCAGCGGCTCCTCGTGCGGCGGATCGGCGGCCGGGGGCGGGGCGCCCGTTACGGCCGCCCGGTCAGCCACCAGCCGCAGCCGCGCGCTCATCGATCACCTCCGCGCCCGCAAGGCCCCGCAGCACGCGGGCGATGTTGGTCCGCAGGGTCGACTCGGCCACCGGGTCGAGGATCTCGGCCATGGAAGGGATGCCGAGGTCGAAGGCCGCGGTGAAGACGACGAGCGTGCCGCCGTCCCTCGCTTCGCAGCGCCAGCTCCCCTCGAAGGTCTGGAAGTCGCCGCTGAGCTGTTCGAAGGCGATGGAGTACGTCTCGGGCGAGTAGGTGTCGCGTTCCCGCCACCGCATCAGGCCGCCCCGGAACTCGACGGTCCAGTCCGAGACCGTGGAGCCGTCGGGCAGCGGAGGCTCGACATGCACCTCGCGGAAGGTGTCGCTGTACTCGGGATAGCGGCGGAAGTCGCTGATGCGGGCGTAGACGTCGGCGGGTGCCAGTTCGTCGGCGAGGGCGTGCAGGACCACGTGGCGCATGGGTCGTTCGGTTCCTTTCCGGAGGGTTTCCGGACGCTGGTGTCCGGAGCTGGTGGCTGGCGCCGGCGCCAGGAGCCGGTGTCAGCCGGTCATACGGTCGGCCGTGCTGCGCAGGGCCGCGCCGAGGGTGGTGAGGAACAGGTCGAGCGCGGAGTCCTCGACCACGGCCGGCGGGGTCAGCCGCAGCACACGGGTGGAGTTGAGGGAGTTGTTGACGAGCACACCGCGGGAGATCAGTTCCAGCAGGAGTTCGCCGACCGCCTGTTCTTCGGCGAACTCGATACCGATCAGCAGACCCCGGCCGCGCACTTCGCGGACCAGTCCGCCCTCGTACGGCGCGCACACGTCCCGTACGGCGGTGAGGATGCGCGGGCCGAGCGCGGCGGCCCGGGCCACGGTGTCCTCCTCCTCCATCGCCCGTACGGCGGCGAGGGCGGCGGCGCAGGCGATCGGCGAGGCGCCGAAGGTGGAGGTGTGCAGGTAGGGGTCGCGGCTGAAGGGGGCGTAGGCCTCCGCGGTGGCGACCATCGCGGCGACCGGTACGACACCGCCGCTGAGTCCCTTGCCGACGAGCAGCACGTCCGGACGCACGTCCTCGGCGTCGACGCCCCACCAGGTGCCCAGCCGCCCCATGCCGGTCTGGATCTCGTCGACGACCAGCAGGGCGCCGTACGCCTGGCACAGCGCCCGCACCTGGCTGAGGTAGCCGTGGCGGGGGATGCGTACGCCGCCCTCGCCCTGGACGGGTTCGACGATGACGCAGGCCCGGTCGCGGTGGGCGGCCAGCGCCTGTTCGAGGTCGGCCGGGTCGTCGTAGGCCACCTGGGTGACGTCCGGGAGCAGGGGCTGGAAGGGCGTCTGGTACGTGGCGTTGGCGGTGACGCTCAACGCGCCGAGGGTCTTGCCGTGGAAGCCGCTGCGGGTGGTGATCACCGAGGTGAGTCCGTGGGCGCGGGCCAGTTTCAGGGCCGCTTCGGTGGCCTCGGCGCCGGAGTTGACGAAGTGGACGTAGTCGAGGCCGGGCGGGGTGTGGGCGGCCAGGGCCTGGGCGGCCCGGGCGGCGACGGGTTCGAGGAAGACGCGGCTGGCCAGCGGGTGGGTGTCGATCTGCCGGTGCACCGCTTCGACGACGGCCGGGTGGCGGTGGCCCAGGATGAAGACGCCGTAGCCGCCGAAGTCGAGGAAACGGCGGCCGTCGTCGGCGTGGATCCAAGGGCCCTCGGAGCGGATCTCGGCCATGCCGCCCATGACGCGGCCCATCACGGCGCGGCCGGAGCCGATGTGCTTGAGGTAGAGGTCCACGACGTCGGGCCGGTCGGTCGGCGCGGCGGCCCCGGCGCGCGGGGTGGAGGACTCGGAGGCCGGGACGGAGGACCCGGAGGACGGCGTGGGGGTCTCGGAGCGCGGTCCGGCAGCCCCGGAGGCGGACCCGGCAGCCCCGGAACCGGAGGCCGGGGCGGTGGTCCCGGGGGACGCCGTGGCAGCCCCGGAGGTGGACCCGGCAGCCCCAGAGGTCGGCCCGGCAGCCCCGGAGGACGACGCGGCTGCGGTGGTCCCGGGGGACGCCGTGGCAGCCCCAGAGGCGGACCCGGCAGCCGCAGAGGACGGCCCGGCAGCCCCGGAGGACGACGCGGAGGCCCCGGAGGACGGCCCGGTGGTACCGGTGGACGGGGGCGACACGGTCATGACGCCACCTCCATCGGAACGGCCGCGGCGGTCCGGTTCCGGGTGAGCAGGCCGGCCCTGTCCCCCGCCCAGCTCTCCGCGTTGCGTACGAGCGCGGCCCTGATGTCGGTCCGGGTCAGGCGGGTGCCGCAGTCGGGTTCGCCGAGGGATGTGTCGAACGGCAGCTCCCGCTGGAACACCAGCAGCAGTTCCGCGTAGTACTCCAGCCGCCGCCGGAGGGACGCGGGCAGCGAGGTGCCCTCCAGCATCGGCAGGAGCAGCCGGTGCACGGCCTCGACGGGGATGAGCCGGGGCCGCTGGGGCCGGGGGAGGCCGTGGCGTACGGCGACGTCCGCGCAGACGTCGGCGAACTCCCGCAGGTCGATGGCCTCCTTGCCCGCCGTCAGCCAGTACTCGCCGTCGGCCACGCCGCCCCGGACCAGGTCGCCGATGGCCCGCGAGACGTAGTCCTGGGGCACCATGTCGATCCGGGCCTCGGGGGCTCCGGGCAGCACCGGGGCCTGCCCCAGGACCATCGAGCCGATCGTCTTGGTCAGCCCCTGCTGAACGGCGATCCGCCCGCTGACGGAGTCGCCCATGACGACCGAGGGCCGGACGATGGCGCCGGGCACGCCCGCCTCGCGTGTCATCTGTTCGGCCCTGGCCTTGGAGTCGAGGTAGGCGGCGGCACCCGGGAAGCGCCGGCGGTCCTCCTCGGTGGGCGTGTTGGCCACGAACGCGGTACTCACCAGGTACAGCGGGGCGTCGGCCCGGGCCGCCAGGTCGAGCATGGTGTCGGCACCGCGCAGGTTGGTGCGCGTGATGTCCTGTGGCGCAGTACGCCAGTTGGTCTCGGCGGCGCAGTGCAGCACCACGTCCACCTCAAGGGCCAGTTCGTGCCAGGCCAGTGGGCTCAGGCCGAGCCGGGGAGCGACCAGGTCGCCCTGGAGCTCGCGCACCCGCGGATCGCGCAACGGTGTGTTGCGGCGCAGGCACAGCAGGTCGAAGTCGGGTGACAGCTCGTCGATCAGGGCACGTCCGAGCACTCCGGAACCGCCGGTGAGCAGCAGGGAGGGGCGGTCGCGCCGTCCCGTACGGCCGACGGGCAGGAGGGCGAGACGCTGGTTGTCTGACGGCATGGGGGGTGTGTTCTCCCAACGGGTCTCGGCCCACCGATGGACGGTGGGGCGCGGTCAGGCGATGGCGAGTGGCCGGTCGGCCAGGTACGCGGAGAACGGGCCGGTCATCCGGGAGCGCGACGGCGGGTGCAGGGAGAGTCCGTTGGCGCAGGCGGCCAGGTGGCCCACCTCGTCGGACGTCATGAAGTTGAGGCCGCCGAGGAGTTCGACCGCGCGCGGGACGACCCGGGCGATGGCGTCCTGGACGCCGTAGCGCACGTACAACGCCTGTGCGAGCGCCGACTCGTCGAGGTCACCGGCGTCGATACGCCGGGCGACGCCCTCGGCGGTGGCCATGGCGGCCTCGGTCTCGACGAAGAGGCGTACGCGCTCGTGCTCGGGGATGCGGTCGTTCAGCAGCACCCGCTCCACCAGCGCGCTCGCGGCGCCGAGGTAGCTGCCCGTCATCAGCGTCTGGAACCAGATCAGACCGGCCGTCTGAAGTTCGTCGAGCTGTTCACCGGAGGGCGTCCCGGTGCGCAGCAGGAGTTCCGGCGGTACGAGGACGTCGGTGAGCGTGACCTGTTCGCTCTCGGCCCCGGCGAGGAAGGCGCTGGACCAGAAGCCGCTGACGCTCATCCCCTCGCTCTCCGCGGGCACGAGGGCTACGGCGAGTTCGTCGCCCTGCCCGTCCTCGCGCGGGATCATCACGCTGGCGGTGAGCACGTCCATGGAGTGGGCCAGGCTGCACGGCCGTTTGACGCCGTTGATCCGGACGCCGTCCGCGGTCACCGTGGCGGTCATCGACGGGTCGAGGATGCCTGCGCCGCTGCGGCCCTCGGCGAAGCCGGAGGCGATGACGCGGTTGGACGAGGCCGCCCCCTCGATCAGCATCCACTCCAGGCCATCGCCGAGGCCACCGATCCCGACAAGGGTGGCCATGGAGAAGTGGTGCATGGTGGTGGCCACGGCCAGGGACGGCGAGCGGCTGCCGATGGCCCGCTGCACGCGCAGGGCGTCGAGCGCGGTGGCGCCCCGGCCCTGGTGGGCCTCGGGGACGAGCAGTCCTGGACCGCCGCTGTCCCGGAAGTGCCGGATGCCCGGGCTGCCCGGCCGCTCCAGTTCCATCAGCGGGGCCTCGCGCAGGGCGGGGTCCAGTTCGGGCAGCAGCTTCGCGAGGGTGGCGCGTTCACGCTCTAGGAATCTCATGGGCGTGCGGTCCTCCAGGGTGGGACGAATGCGGAATCGGCGCGGCACTCGCGCGGCCGTGGACGCGGTGGCTCAGAGGGCGTTGGTGGCGCGCAGCAGCTGCCAGACCGCGCCGGGGCGGGGCCTGCCGCGGAAGGCGATGTACTCCGGCAGGACCACGTGCGGGGCCCACTTCTGCTTGTACTCGAGCTGGGAGGCCGCCGGGTAGATCACGTCGCCGCGCTCGGCCAGGAGACGGGCGAACCGGGTGAACATACGGCTGGCACCGGGTAGTTCGTGCTCCGGGTCGAGCGCGGTGAACGGGGTGAACCCGAAGTGCAGCCAGCCCGCCCCCTCGGCGGTCAGCCGTTCCATGACGGTGGCGTTGAGCGCCTCCATCACGCCGGGCGGAGCGTCGGGGCGGCGCCGGCTGAGGTCGTGCAGCCAGCCGGAGCGGCTGCCGTAGACCGGTGAGTAGTTGATGTAGCCGGCCGTCTCGCCGTCGATCCGGCCGACGAACAGACGGCGGTGCCTTTGCAGGCTCCCGTTGCGCTGGCCGATGAGGAAGCGCAGCTCCTTGGCGTGCCGGCCCTTGTCCCGCAGCCAGCACTGGTCGATCCGGTCCAGTTCGGCGCAGTCGTCGCCGGCCATGACCTCGGCGACCTCCAGGCCCGCCCGCCGGGCGCGCGAGATCTTGTTCCGCAGCCGGACGAACCGTGAGCCGCGCAGCGTGAAACGGCTCAGGTCGACCGCGTACGACGCCCCGAGCTGGTTGACCGTGAAGCCGTGCGCCGCGTACAGCTCGGCGTCCGCCCGCTGCAGTTGCACGGCGACCAGACGGCGGCCGGCGTGGGCGGCGAACGCGTCCAGCAGGCGTGCGCGGTGTTCCGGCGCGGTGAACGGGCCGCCGAATTGCAGTACGTAGCGGCCCGAGGTGCGATAGGCGCAGGCGCCGTCGAACCCGCCGTCGTGGAAGTACGCGTTCCCGCTGTTGAGGGCGAGAAAGGAACTGGGGTTGTCGCTGTGCGCGGCAAGTGTGTCAAGCACGGACGGCATCGGTGTCCTCCACGGAAGTCCGCGCGGCGGTACTTTGACCGGTAACCGCCGCCGAGTGGTACCGCTGCTCGAACCTGCGGAACTCCGGGGTGGTTTCCGGCTCGAAGGCGACACCGAAGGGTTTGAGGGAGTTCCCGAAGAGGGCCCGGTCGCCCATGAGGTGGATCGGGAGGGCCAGCAGTGCCCATTCCGGCCGGACGAACAGCGCCCACGCCCCCGCCAGGACACCCGCTGTGACCAGGCTGTGCATCGTGTTGTAGGCCACGTAGCAGCCGCGCGGAACGTGTCCGTCCGGGCTGCGCCGGAAGGCGATCGCGCCGGGCAGGTATCCGATGACGTCGATCACCACGAACAACAGGACGAAGACGGCCCAGCGGATTTCCGTGAGGTGCTGGAACGCGAGCACGACAGATACGGTGAGAAAGCCAAGCCATTCGAGTCGGGAGAGAGCGAAGGTGGTCTTCGTCTCGAAACGGTTCTTGGAGTCCACGGGCGCTCCTGGATTGCGCTTACGATTCCGGGGCGGGACCTCGGTCTGCCCCCTCGCTGTGGTCTGTCACTCCGGTTTACGCACCAACGGGTCCAACCCCTCGTAAAATGCGGGGTGCTTGAAAGACACGATGCTGGGGGGACTTCTTTCATGACGCCGTCGACCGGTCAGGGCGGCCCTCTGGGCTCCGCCGACCGAGACGCCCATCGCAACACCCGTCGCAGCGCCGACAGCAGCGCCGCCTGGGAGTTGCTGCTGCCCGCCGCCTCGGCGCCGGCACGCGCGCGCGGGCGCGCGCTTCAGGCGGCGCTGCGCGACGCGGTCCGCTCGGGCCGGCTCACGCCGGGCACCCGCCTCCCGTCCAGCCGGGACCTGGCGGCCGACCTCGGGGTGTCGCGGGGGCTGGTGACGGAGGCGTACGAGCAGCTGACGGCCGAGGGCTATCTGCGCAGCGGGCAGGGTGCGGGGACCTGGGTGGGGGACGCCGTGCGGGCCGCCCGTCCGCGCGCGCGTGATCTCGCCCCGCGCTCCCCCGCCGACCGTGTCGACTTCGTGCCGGGGACGCCGGATCTCTCGCTCTTCCCGCGCTCGGCGTGGGCCGCCGCTCAGCGGGGCGTGTTGGCGGAGCTGCCGCACGAGAGCCTCGGCTACCCCGACCCTCGCGGGCTGCCCCGGCTGCGGACCGCGCTGGCCGAGCTGCTCGCGCGGCGCCGGGGCGTGGTGGCCGACCCGGAGCGGATCATGGTGGTCTCCGGGGTGGCGCAGGCGACGGCGCTGCTCGCGAGCGTGCTCCACGCGCGCGGGGTGCGCGCCACCGGCGTCGAGGATCCCGGCAGCCCCCAGCACGACGCCCTGTACGCGTCGGCGGGCGTGGACACCGTGCCGCTGCCGCTGGACGACGAGGGACTCGCCGTCGGCCCGCTGCACGCCTCGGGCGTACGGACCGTCGTGACGACTCCGGCCCACCAGTTCCCCACCGGGATCGCCTACTCCGCGCGGCGGCGCGGCAAACTGCTGGACTGGGCACGGACCGTGGACGGCCTCGTCCTGGAGGACGACTACGACGGCGACTTCCGGTACGACCGTGCCCCCGTGGGCGCACTCCAGGGACTCGATCCGGAACGCGTCGCCTACACGGGTTCGGTCAGCAAGTCCCTCGCGCCGGGGCTGCGGCTGGGCTGGCTGCTGGTGCCGGAGTGGCTGGCGGACGACGTCGTCGAGCGCAAACGCACCACGGACCTCGGGCATCCGGCCCTCGACCAGGCACTCTTCGCCCGCTTCGTGGAACGCGGCGACTACGACCGCCAACTGCGCGTCTGTCAGCGCGCCTACCGTGAGCGGCGCGACGCCATGGTCGACGCCCTTGAGGAGCACTTTCCCGGCTCCCAGGTGTCCGGCATCGCCGCCGGACTCCACGCCATCGCCACACTCCCCGGGCGGTACGGCCCCGAGGAGCGTTTCCTCGCGCGCGTGAGGGAGGCCGGGGTCGCCGTGCGTTCGCTGGCGGAGTACGGGCACGGGGTGGGTGGCGACGAGGCGGCGGCGAAGGAGGTGCGGCTGGTGCTGGGCTACGCGCACCTGACACCGGCCCGCATTCGTGCGGGGGTGGAGATGATGGGCGGGGCTGTGTGATGCGGGGCGGGGGTGTGTGATGCGAGGCAGCCTGTGTGATGCGGGGCAGGCTGTGTGATGCGGGGCAGGCTGTGACGGGGGCAGGCTGTGTGACGCGGGGCGGGTGAGGTGCTTGCACGCGCGCGGGCGGCCGGTTGTTCACCCGGAATTTCCGCGGTCGCCGCGCCGCACCAGTAGGTCTGGCTCTGCACACTGGCCGGAACACTGGCCGGATCCCGTCCCTGGACGTCCCTGGAGGCGCATCCATGTCACACCGTCCGTTGCCCGGTCGCCGCAGCGTGCTGCGCGGCTCCCTCGCCGCGTCGGCGGCCCTGACCCTGCCCACCGCCCTCGGTGCGGCGCCTGCGTTCGCCCGTTCCGGGCGACCGGGAGCGGGCTGGGGCGTGCAGACGGGAGACGTGACCTCCCACTCCGGTCTCGTGTGGGTTCGGTCCGACCGGCCGGCCCGGATGATCGTCGAGACATCTGCCACCGAGTCGTTCCGCAATGCCCGCAGATGGCGCGGCCCGCTGCTCGGAGCGGACACGGACTTCACCGGCACGACCAGGCTGCGCGGACTGCCGCCGGGCGAGCAGATCCACTACCGCGTGCTCCTCGCCGACCCGGACGACCCGCGCCGCACCGGTGAGCCGGTCCCCGGCACCTTCCGCACGGCGCCGGTCCGCAGGCGCGAGGGGACGCGCTTCGTGTGGTCCGGCGACCTGGCGGGCCAGGGCTGGGGCATCAACCCCGACCTCGGCGGCTACCGCATCTACGACGCCATGGGCGCCCTGGACCCGGACTTCTTCCTGTGCAGCGGCGACACCATCTACGCCGACGGCCCCATCGCGGAGACGGCCGCCCTCCCCGACGGCGGCACCTGGCGGAACATCACCACCGAGGAGAAGTCCAAGGTCGCCGAGACCCTCGCCGAGTTCCGCGGCAACTTCCGCTACAACCTGCTCGACGAGAACCTGCGGCGCTTCAACGCCCAGGTCCCGTCGGTCGTCCAGTGGGACGACCACGAGGTGCGCAACAACTGGTACCCGGGCCAGGTGATCGCGGACACGGACAGCCGCTACACCGAGAAGAGCGTGGACGTGCTGGCCGCCCGCGCCCGGCGCGCGTTCGGCGAGTACTTCCCGATCTCCACCCTGCGCCCCGGCGCGCGGGAGGGGCGCGTGCACCGGGTACTGCGCCAGGGCCCGCTCCTCGACGTGTTCGTGCTGGACATGCGGACGTACCGCGACGCCAACTCACCCGGTGACCAGACCGTTGACCCGCAGGGCATCCTGGGCCGCGAGCAGTTGGAGTGGCTCAAGCGGGAACTGTCGCGGTCGCGTGCGGTGTGGAAGGTGATCGCGGCCGACATGCCGATCGGCCTGGTCGTGCCCGACGCCACCGAGGGGAAGGCGAACATCGAGGGAGTGGCGCAGGGCGACCCCGGCGCGCCTCTGGGGCGTGAACTGCAGATCGCCGAGCTGCTGCGCCACATCAAGCACCGGCGGATCACCGGCACGGTGTGGCTGACGGCCGACGTGCACCACACCTCGGCACAGCACTATCAGCCCTCGCGTGCCGCGTTCACCGACTTCGAGCCGTTCTGGGAGTTCGTGTCCGGGCCGCTCAACGCGGGCGCGTTCCCGGCCAGCGCCCTCGACGGGACCTTCGGCCCGGAGAGGGTGTTCGTGAAGGCGCCGACCGCTTCGAACGTCTCGCCCGCGGGCGGCTACCAGTTCTTCGGCGAGGTCGACATCGACGGCGACAGCGCCGAGATGACGGTGCGTCTGCGTGAGCAGGACGGCACGGTGCTGCACACGAAGGTGCTCCAGCCAGGCCGGGTCGGCCAGTAGTTCCCGTAGCCTGTCGGGTGTGCCGCGTGCCGGCGTCATCCCCCGGTGCGCGGCTCGCGGCCCCGTCCGCGTTCCCGCGCGTCGCGCATCCGCCAACTCCTCGCTCTGCGACACCGTTTGCGCAGGTCAAGCCGATTGTCAGTGGTCGGCTCTACGGTTTTTCGCATGACGCGATCTTTGCAGGCCGTGGCCTATCGACGACCCTCCGTGCTGGAATCCGTGGCGGGCGGACAGCGCCTGGGGCTGGAGACCTCCGAGGGGTCGACACCTCACGGTGCCGTGGACCATCCACGGTTCTTCGCAGGCTTCCTGACCTCCCCTCAGCAGGCGTCGGTGGGCTTGCTCGCGGTGGCCGACGTGGCCGCCGCCCGGTACTACCAGCCGCAGCTGCGCGCCTCGCTCGACCCGGTGGTGACGGGCAACGGAGACCGGCTGCGTTTCGAGTCCTTCTCCGGCTGCGGAGGGGTGTACGCGCGCCTGGACGTGCTGGAGACGGGACTCGACGGCGGCGAGGTCGGGCACGGCACGACGAACGTCGACGTCAACAACCCGCTGCGCGAGGCCCTGTCCCGGATCGGCGCGGAGGACCCGCTCCATCTGCGGGTCGGCCCCGAGGAACTGGCCGTGACCACGCTGGACGGCCCCGTCGTGGAGAAGAAGGTGCCGCTGCCGGACCGGTGGCTGCGCGGCTTCGCCGAGGCGCAGGTCATAGCGGCCGGCTTCGATCTGCGGGCCGAACTGGACGCCGGTGATGCGGTCCGCTTCCTGCGTTCGCTGCCCCGCGGCGGCAGGAGCGGGGCGGCCGGCCCCCGGTGGGTGGTGCCGTCCGGGCGTACGCTGCGGCCGACGACCCGTGCGGTGCCCGGCGCGGTGTGCCTGCCCGGTCCTGAGCGGCTGGTCGCGCTCCAGCGGGTGCTGCGGCACGCCACTGCGCTGCGCGTCTACGGACCCGCGGTCGCCTCCGGAGCCGCGGCCACGGCGTCCGCCTGGGAGGTGTTGCTGCCGGGCATGCGCCTCACCCTCACCCTCTCCCCCCACGCCGCCCGTGGGTTCTCCGGCGAGGGCGGCGTCCTCGACGCCCTCGCCACCGACGAGGCCGCCGCGGACGCCGAACTCATCTCGGTGCTTCTCGCCTGGGAGCCGCGCATCGACATCGCCGACCTGGCCGCCGACTCGGGGCTGACCGCGGAGCGGGTGCGCTCCGCACTGGTCCGCCTCGGCACCTCGGGGCGCGTCGGGTACGACACGGCGGAGGCGGCGTACTTCCACCGGGAGCTGCCCTACGACGCGGAACGCGTGGAGCGCCACAACCCCCGCCTGAGGTCGGCCCGGTCACTGGTGGCCGCGGGCGCGGTCGCCCTTGACGGTGCGATCGGGACGGTCACGGCCGAGGACGGGCATGTGCACCGGGTGCGCGACGAGGCGGGGGTCCTCACGTGCAGCTGCCTGTGGTGGGCCAAGTACCGGGGCGGACGCGGGCCGTGCAAGCACGCGCTGGCGGTCCGAATGGCACGGCGGGGCGCCGCGGCGACGCAGGTGACGGTTCGGTTCGACGGGGGTGCGCGATGACGGCGACGGCTACGACGGCTACGACGGCTACGACGGCTACGACGGCTACGACGGCTACGACGGCTACGACGGCTACGACGGCTACGACGGCTACGACGAGTGTGCTGGTGGGGGCGGTGCGAGCCGGGCGGACGGCCGACGTCGTGTCGCTGCTCGACGGCATGACCGACGCCGAGCGGCGCTCGTGCTTCCCGGAGCTGAAGGCCCTCCGCAAGGAGCTCAGGACCGCTCGCTGGTCCGCGGAGTCCCGCCGTACCCATCCGGCACTGCACGCGGCCGGGGCTGCGTGCCAGACCGGCGCGGCGGCCGTGGCGAACTGGCTCGCGGCCCTCGACATGCGCTGGTCGCAGGCGTCGCCGGCCGTACTGCTGCACGTCCTGGGCGACCGCGACCCCGGCTGGCTGGCCGACGTGGTCCACCGTCTCGCCCAGCGCCCGACCGGCTCCAACGTGTCGTACGAGCTGATGGCCGGCCTCGTTCGGCTCTCCGGTTGCCCGGTGCCGACGACGGAGGCATACGTCGAGGGCTGGCTGTTCCACATCGGCGGCACCTGGCAGCGCGGCGGCACGGTACGCGACCGCCTGCGACAGGACCCGCATCTGGCCGAGCTGGTCGCCGCCCTCTTCCGCACCGACGGCATCGGCACACAGCTGGGCCGGCTGGCCGGCGACGGACCGGACAGCTGGACCAGGGCGCTGGCACAGCTGACGGCCGAGGGTGCCCTCGACCGGAAGGCGATGATCGACGGGTGCGTGGCGCGGCTGCTGCGCGGCGGCACGCCCGCCGAGATCCGGGTGTTCCTGCGCGTGCTCCAGGATCTCGGGCTCACCCCCGAAGAGGAACGGCACCGGGTGTCCGACTGGACGGCGCTCGCCTCGGACGCGGTGTCCGCGGTGGCCTCCTACGCCCAGTCGGTGCTGGGCGCCCTGGCCCTGGACGGGAAGCTGCCACCTCGTCGGCTGGCGGAGCTGACCGACGCGGTGCTGTTCCGCCCGGAGAAGAAGCTTGTGCGCGCCCAACTCGTGCTGCTGGGCAAGGTGCTCGCGCGGGACGCCTCCGCAGCCGGGGAACTGCTCCCGGCCGTGGCGCAGGCGTTCGGGCACGAGGACTCCGACGTGCAGGAGCGTGCCCTGAAGCTGGTCGAGCGGCACGTCGGCAAGGTCACCGCCACCGACGTAGCGAGCGATCTGGCGTACGCGGCAGAGCAGTTGACACCCGTGTTGCGGAGGCGTGCCGTCCGGACCCTGGGCGCGGCACCGCCGGCGCCGGATCCCGTGGCCTACGAGGAGGCGCTCCCTCCCCCGCCGGAACCGGTGCGCCTGGCCCCCTCCCCCGGGTCGGCGATCGAACTCGCCGAGGAGATCGGCGCGTTGCTGGCCTCCGGCGGTGATGTGTCCACCTTCGAGCGCGCTCTGGACGGACTGGTCAGGCACAACCACCACAACCCGGACGCCCTGCTGCGGGCACTCGAACCGGTGATCGCCCGCCGCTGGTGGGCCGGCCGTGAGCGGCTCTACGGGCGCCGCTCGGACGACTACTTCGACGGCCACCACGAACTGCTGGACAGCGGGAGCGCCTTCGACCTCCTCCTCGCGACACTGCGGGGGGACGTGCGCACCACCACGCTCCGCCGGGCCGTCCGGCACGAGGGCACGGACCACGGCTGTGTGCACAGCTCCCTGGCCCGCCCCTTCGAGGCCCGTCTGTGGGAGGTGGCCCACCGGCTGCGCACCGATCCGCAGCCGTTCCTGCTCGCCACACCCACCTGGGGCACCGGCCTGCTGGAGCCCGACGAACTGGTGGACCGTCTGGAAGCCTACCGGCGCCTGGGTGCCCGGGTCGCGGTGGTCGACTTCGGGCAGGCGCTGCTGCGGGTACGGCGCGGTGACCGTACGGCGGCCCTGGCGGCCGCGAAGCGAGCGTCGGCGCTGGGCACCGAGGAGGGTAAGCGGCTCGCACGGTGGCTGACCGCCGAGGGGACCGGTCTGCCCACCTCTCGGCGGACGGCGGACGCCCGCACCCTGGTCGAGTTCGGTGAGGTGCCGGAACTGCGGGACGACCTCCCGGCCGGGCTCCGGCCGTTGGGGCAGTCGGTGAGTGTGTACCGGGAGCGCTGGTACTGCCGTCACTGGAACGGCGAGATACGGCAGCACTGGCTCGCCCTGCTGCCGGAGCGGCCGGAGCTGGTGGCCGCGCGCCTGCTGCGGGAGGTGTCCGCGGTGGCCGTGGACGACGACCGGGGCGCCGCCGCCGTACTGCCGCGCCTCGCCGAGGCGGATGGCGAGGCGGGAGAGTCAGTGCACCTGTGCGTGGCGTACGGGCTCGGCGCCCGGCACGCGGAGGACCGGCTGGCCGCCGTGGACGCCCTGCTGGTGCTGGCGGCGCGCGACCGGCTCGACACCGACCGGCTGGGCGCGGACCTGGGCCAGTTGGTGCGGCGCGGCGCGGTGAAGCCGGTGCGGCTCGCCGACGCGGTGCGGACCGCGGCGGCGACGGGGGCGAACGCCACTATCTGGGGCGTGCTCCGTCAGGTGTTGCCCGTCCTGCTCGCCGACCTCGCCACCGACTCGACCGGCTCGACCGGCTCGACCGGCCCATCGGCCCGCGGGCTCGGCGAACTGCTCGCCGTGGCCGCCGAGTGCGCTGAGCGGATGGGCGCCCGGGGCGAACTGCCGCATCTGTCGGGGGCGGCGGACCGACGCGGTTCGTCCCGGCTGGTGACGCAGGCCAGGCGGCTGCGCAGCGCGCTGGCGGAGACGATGGCAGGCGAGGTGGCAGGGAAGGTGGCCGCCGCCTGACACGGCACTGGTAAAAAGCGCAACAAATGTCCCAGAAGCCTTCTTTACCCATCGGTCACAGAGCGTTCGTGATCACGCAACACCGTTCCTTCACAGTGGGTGCATGAGTCGAGACATGTCTGACGTGACGGACGCCGTGACGCGCCTCTTCCAGCACGGGCCCGTGGTACCCGCCATGCTGCTGGCCTCGGTGGCCACCCTGATCGCCACGGCGGGCTTCCACACCTGGTGGACACGCCGCCACGGGCACGCCCCGCCGACGGACGATACCGGCGCCCGGCCGCCGTCCACGGGGCGGCAGGCCGGGCCGGGCGACGGGGCAGCGCCGGGGGCGGGAGCAGAGGCCGGCTCTGGATCCGGGTCGGCAGCCGGTTCCGAGGCCGATGCGGGCGACAGCGCGCTGTGGCGGATGCGGACGACCGTGCGGGACGCGCCGGGGTCGCTGGCCGTGCTGTGCTCGGCCCTCGCCGACCGGCGGGTCGACATCGTGAGCCTGCAGACGCACCCGCTGGCCGAGGGCACGGTGGACGAGTTCCTGCTCCGTGCCCCGGGTGAGTTGACGGGCTCCGAGCTGGCCGACGTGGTGTCGGCGGCGGGCGGTGCACACACCTGGACCGAGCGGGCGGACGCCCACGATCTGGTGGACGCCCCGACCCGGGTGCTGGGGCTGGCCGCTCGTACGGCGCTGGACGCGGCGGAACTCCCGCTGGCGCTCAGGCAGTTGCTGGGCCGGTGCACCATCCGGTCGCTGCCCGCGGCTGTCGGCGGGCACGCGGCGGACGACGTGCCGCCGGAAGGCGCGCTGGAGGACACCGTGCTGCGGCTGCGCGCGCCGGAGGGCGGGATGATCAGCGTGGAGCGGCCGTATCTGCCGTTCACCCCGGCGGAGTTCGCCCGGGCCCGGGCGCTGGTCGAGCTGGACGCCCGGCTCGGCCCGCGCATTCCGCGCAGCCGGGACGTGCTGACGCTGCCCGAGGGGCACGACATCACGGTCCGCCGGGCCGACACGCGTGACGTTCCGGCGGCGAAGACGATGCACGAGCGGTGCTCGGCGCGGACGCTCGGGATGCGGTACCACGGCCCGGTCGGCGACGCCGACCGGTATCTCCACCATCTCCTCAGCCCGCGCCACGGCCGCACCCTCGCCGTGCAGACCGCCTCGGGGCGGATCGTCGGGCTGGGACACCTGCTGTGGGACGGGGACGAGACGGAGGTCGCGCTGCTGGTCGAGGACGGGTGGCAGCGCCGTGGCGTCGGCGGCGAACTCCTCGGCCGGCTCGTGGCGATGGCGGCGGAGACGAGCTGCGAGAGCGTGTACGCCGTGACGCAGGCGTCCAACACCGGCATGGTCGCCGCGATGCGCGGCCTGGGCCTCCCCCTCGACTACCAGATCGAGGAGGGGACCCTCGTCATCACGGCCCGCCTGGACCCGGCGGCCCGGGCGGCGGCGCGGCTGCCGCACGGGGAGCGGATCGGCAAGGAGTGAGCCGGCGGGCGGTGCCGCGCGGTCACTCGGCCCGCGACAGCGCCTCCCGCAGCGGGATCGCCTCGGCCGCCCGCTCCCCCAGCGCCTGGTCCAGGTCGGCCCACAGGTCGTCGACGTCCTCCAGGCCGACGGACAGCCGCAGCAGCCGGTCGCTCACCCCGGCCTCCCGGCGGTCGTCGGCGTCGACGATGCGGTGGCTGATGGACGCCGGGTGCTGGATGAGCGTGTCGACGCTGCCGAGGCTCACCGCCGGGGTGATCAGCCGGACGCGGCCGATGACCTCGTGCGGATCGCCGTGGACCTCGAAGGAGACCATCGCGCCGCCGACGCGCGGATAGTGGACGCGGGCCACGCGCGGGTCGGCGGCGAGGCGCTGGACGAGCGCGGCGGCGTTCGCGGAGGCGGCCCGCACCCGCACGGGCAGGGTCGACAGACCGCGCAGCAGGAGGTAGCCGGCCAGCGGGTGCAGTACACCGCCCGTGGCGAAGCGGACCTGCCGCAGCCGTCCCGCGAACTCCTCGTCGCAGGCCACCACACCGGCCAGCACGTCCCCGTGCCCGCCGAGGTACTTGGTGGCGCTGTGCAGCACCAGGCGCGCGCCCCATTCGGCGGGGCGCTGCAGCACGGGCGTGGCGAAGGTGTTGTCCACGAGCAACGGCACCGATCCGCAGGCGTGGGCGACGGCCCGCAGATCCACCTCGGCCAGCGTGGGGTTGGCCGGTGACTCCACGAGCACCAGTCCGGTGTCGGGGCGCAACGCGTCCGCGATGCCCGCCGGGTCGGTCCAGGTGACCTCGGATCCGAGCAGTCCGGCGGTGAGCAGGTGGTCGCTGCAGCCGTACAGGGGCCGTACGGCCACGACGTGCCGCAGCCCCATCGAGCCGCGGACCAGCAGGACGGCGCTCAGCGCGGCCATGCCGCTGGCGAAGGCGACCGCGGCCTCGGTGCCCTCCAGCCGGGCCAGCGCCGTTTCGAAGCGGGCGACGGTGGGGTTGCCGAGACGGCCGTAGACCGGCGGGCCCTCCGGGTCGGCGCCGGTGGTGGCGAACGCGTCGATGCGGGCGGCCTCGCCGCGGCTGTCGTACGACGGGTAGGTCGTGGACAGGTCGATGGGCGGGGCGTGCAGCCCCCGGCCGGCGAGATCGTCGCGGCCGGCGTGCACGGCCTCGGTGGCCAGTGCCCTGCCCGTGGGAGCGGTGGTGCGTACGTCGTCGGATGGTGACGTGTGCATGCGCGCAGAGTCCATGGACCGAAGAGTGAACACCGACCGGGCCACGGGGACCACTGACCGTGCTACGTTCGACAGATGGCCGAATCTGTCGTACTGGATCCGGTGGATCTTCATCTGCTGCGGCTGCTGCAGAACGACGCCCGGACCACCTACCGCGATCTCGCCGCCCAGGTCGGAGTCGCCCCGTCGACCTGTCTGGACCGGGTGACCCGGCTACGGCGTGCCGGGGTGATCCTCGGCCATCGGCTCGAACTGGACCCGGCCAGGCTGGGGCGCGGGCTCCAGGCGCTGCTGTCGGTTCAGGTGCGCCCGCACCGGCGGGAACTGGTCGGCCCGTTCGTGGAGCGGATCCGGGCGCTTCCGGAGTCGCGCACCGTCTTCCACCTCACCGGCCCGGACGACTACCTGGTCCATGTCGCGGTCGCGGACATGACGGATCTGCAGCGGCTGGTGCTGGACGGTTTCACCTCGCGGCCGGAGGTGGCCCGTGTCGAGACGCGGCTGATCTTCCAGCAGTGGGAGTGCGGCCCCCTGCTGCCGCCCGCCGCACCCACGGACACGCCCTGAGCGAAATCCGGCCGCCCGCGGTACCGGGCCGGGCAAAGCGGGCTGACGCGGCACCGGTATCCGTATGAGGATGTCCGCATGTCAGAGACCAAGAGCCCGCTGCCCCGCGAGGTCGCCGACGCCTACGTCGACGAGCTCATCGCCCTCGACCCGGTCACCGGTACGTTCCTCGGCGTGCAGGAGAGTTCCAGCCGCCTGCCCGACTTCTCGCCCGCGGGCCAGGAGGCCCTCGCGGAACTGGCGCGGGCCACGCTCGCCCGGCTGGACGAGGCGGAGCGCCGGCCCGGCGGGGACAGCGACGTGGAGCGGCGCTGCGCCCGGCTGCTGCGCGAGCGCCTCACCGCCGAACTCGCCGTGCACGAGGCCGAGGAGGGCCTGCGCTCGGTCGGCAACATGGGTACCGCCGCGCATTCGGTGCGCGAGGTCTTCACGGTGACGCCGACGCAGACGGACGAGGACTGGGCGCGGATCGCCGAGCGGCTGCGCGCGGTGCCCGTGGCGCTCGGGGGTTACCGCGAGTCCCTGGCCCTCGGTCTGGAGCGCAAGCTGTACGCGTCCCCGCGCCCGACCGCCACCTTCGTCGAACAGCTCGGCGAGTGGGCGGACACGGGTGAGGGACGCGGCTGGTTCGAGGACTTCGCCTCGGCCGGCCCCGACGCGCTGCGCGCCGAGCTGGACGAGGCGGCCCGGGCCGCGACCGCGGCCGTGGTGGAGCTGCGGGACTGGATGCGCGACGTGTACGCGCCGGCGATCGAGGGCGCCCCGGACACGGTCGGCCGCGAGCGCTACGCCCGCTGGTCGCGCTACTACAACGGCACGGACCTGGACCTGGACGAGGCGTACGCGTACGGCTGGGCCGAGTACCACCGCCTGCTCGCCGAGATGAAGCAGGAGGCGGAGAAGATCCTGCCGGGCGCCGGGACGCCGTGGGTGGCGCTGGCGCACCTGGACGAGCACGGCAAGCACATCGAGGGCGTCGACGAGGTCCGCGACTGGTTGCAGGGCCTGATGGACCAGGCGATCGAGACGCTGGACGGCACCCACTTCGAACTCGCCGAGCGGGTGCGGAAGGTGGAGTCGCGGATCGCCCCGCCCGGCAGCGCGGCGGCCCCGTACTACACGCCGCCGTCGGAGGACTTCTCGCGCCCCGGCCGGACCTGGCTGCCGACGATGGGCCTGACCCGGTTCCCGGTCTACGACCTGGTCTCCACCTGGTACCACGAGGGCGTTCCCGGTCACCACCTCCAGCTCGCCCAGTGGGCGCACGTGGCCGAGGACCTCTCCCGCTACCAGGCCTCGGTCGGCATGGTCAGCGCCAACGCCGAGGGCTGGGCCCTGTACGCGGAGCGGCTGATGGACGAGCTGGGCTTCCTCACGGACGCGGAGCAGCGGCTCGGCTACCTGGACGCGCAGATGATGCGGGCCGCCCGGGTCATCGTGGACATCGGCATGCACCTGGAGCTGGAGATCCCGGCCGACTCCCCGTTCCGCCCGGGCGAGCGCTGGACGCCGGAGCTGGCGCAGGAGTTCTTCGGCGCGCACAGCAGCCGTCCGGCTGACTTCGTGGAGAGCGAGCTGACCCGGTACCTGACGATCCCGGGCCAGGCGATCGGCTACAAGCTCGGTGAGCGGGCGTGGCTGCTGGGCCGGGAGAACGCCCGCAAGCGGCACGGTGACGCGTTCGACCCGAAGGCCTGGCACATGGCGGCCCTCTCCCAGGGCTCCCTGGGCCTGGACGACCTGGTGGACGAGCTGTCCCAGCTCTGAGCCGGGCCGCTCACCGCCTGAACCCGCCCTCCGAGTCGACGACCTGACCGGTGACCCACTCCGCCTCGTCCGTGGCGAGCCACGCGACGAGGCGGGCCGGGTCGTCGGGCATGCCCCACCGCCCGGCGGGGAAGAGCGCGGCGATGGCGTCGTAGTCCTCGCCGGTCATGTAGTCGGTGTCCACGGGCCCGGGGTTGACCGCGTTGACGGTGACCGCGTGTTCGGCGAGGGTCGTCGACAGTGAGCGCGTGATGGAGGCGAGCGCGCCCTTCTGCAGGGCGTAGGCGATCTCGCCGGGCATGCCGCCGGCGATGTCCTGGCCGGAAGTCATCATCACGACGCGTCCGCCGGGTGTGCGGGGCGGCAGTGCGGCGCGCAGCCGGGCGTGGGCCTGGACGAGCAGCAGTACGGAGCGGGTGTCGACCTGCCAGTGCGCGTCGAGCATGGCGGCGTCGATCGTATCGAGGGTGCCGTCGGAGCCGCTGAGGGCGTGGTTGGCGACGAGGATGTCCAGTCGCCCGCCCAGCGCTTCGGCGGCGGTGGCGACCAGTTCGCCGGGTGCGGCGGGGTCGGTGAGGTCGCCGGGGCCGGCCGTCACGGTGGCGTCCGGGTCGCCGAGCGCCGCGCGCACGGAGGCGACCACGTCCTCGGGCCGGTCGGCGCCCCAGGGCATGGTGGCGTCGTGCGGGACGTGGTGGTGCAGGTGGACGCTCGCCCCGTACGCGGCGAGCCGCCGGGCCACCGCGTGGCCGATGCCGCCGCGCCGGCTGGCTCCGGTGACGAGCGCGGTCCGGCCGCGCAGGGGCAGGGGGTCACGGCGGAGGTCTTCGGGGGCGGGCTGCGGAAGTCGTGGCATGGGCACCCATCATGGCTGGCCCGCCGCGACGACGCAGCCCGATAAACGCGGTGGCTGACGGTCCACCGACCGCGGTGACTGACGGCACGCCGACCGCGGTGGCTGACTGCCCGATGACCGCGGTGGCTGACGGCCCGCCGACCGGCGGTGGTTAACGCCACGCCGACCCCGTGGCCAACGGCCCGCCCACCGCCGTGGCTGACGGCCCGATAACCGCCGTAGCCAACGGCCCGCCGACCCCGTGCCCAACGGCCCGCTAGCCGCGGTGGCCAACAGCCCGCCGACCGCCGTGGCCGACGGCCCGATAACCGCCGTAGCCGACGGCCCGCCGACCGCGGCGGTTAACAGCACCCTGACCGCGGTGGTCAACGGTCCGCCGACCGCCGTGGTCAACGGTCCGCGAGTCGACGCAGTTGTACGACGTTCAGCCAGGTCTCCGGCCCGGGGCGCACCTCGGCCGCACGCACCGCGTACCGGCCGGGATCCAGGGCGACCCGCACGTGGTCGGCACGGTCGCAGGCGGTGCCGGGCCAGGCCGCGTCGAAGAGGAGCACGGGGCCGGGCACCTGCCAGGACACCTCGGGCTCCCACTCGGCCGCGTCGAGGGCGGCGGGGACGCCGGCCAGCACCTCGTCCTCGGAGTCCGCGGCGCACCAGCGGACGAAGGTGCCGTGGTCGGGCAGATAGGCGGTGGAGGCGGGTTCGTCGCCGAGCACCAGGGCCGCGCAGTCGCCGACCGGGAGGAGTCCGACGTGGCCGTCGACCTCGCAGGCCCGGTCGTAGTCGGAGTCCGTCTCCTCGCCGTCGGCACCGGTCCAGAACGGCAGGACCGTCTCCGGGACCGCGATGAGCGGACCGCCGCCCGACTCCACCCACTCCACCGCGCCCGGCTCCGCGTATCGCACCATGCCGCAGAACCTACACGCCGCTCAGCAGCCGCAGTCGCCCGCGTCCGCCGGGGCGGTCAGGGGGTCGGCGGCGCGGCGCTCGGTGCCCTGCCGGGTCTCGTGCGCGAAGCCCTCGCGCACCCAGTACTCGTAGCCGCCGAGCATCTCCTTGACCCGGTAGCCGAGTTCGGCGAGGGCGAGGGCGGCGCGGGTCGCACCGTTGCAGCCGGGGCCCCAGCAGTACGTCACCACCGGCACCGCCGGGTCGAGGAGTCGGCCGGCCTGCTCGGACATGAGCGCGGTGGGCAGGTGGACGGCGCCGGGGACGTGGCCCTGGTCCCAGGACTCGGTGGAACGGCAGTCCACGAGGACGAACCCCGGGTCGCCGTCGGCGGCGAGCGCGGCGGCTACGTCGGAGACGTCGGCGTGGAAGGCGAGGCTCGCCCGGAAGTACGCGGCGGCCTCGGCGGGCGGCGCGGGGGCGGTGCTCAGGACGGGGTTGACGGCGGCGGTGTTCATGGGCGCGGCCTCTCCTCAATTGGATCTCCTGGTGGATCTCCTGGCCAGCAATCTAAGGTCCGCGAGCACCTCCCCAGAAGGCAGAACTCCTGGCCTGTCCCTTGCTGGGCCGGGGATTCCCTGCTACTCATGCCGGATGACCGAGTATTCCCCGGACGCCACCGACTGGCTCATCCTCGACGCCCTCCAGCGCAACGGGCGGGCCAGTTTCGCCGAGTTGGCCCGTGCGGTCTCGATGTCCGCGAGCGCGGTGACCGAGCGGGTGCGGCGGCTGGAGGAGGCAGGGGTCGTCCAAGGGTACGCGGCGGTCGTCGACCCCGAACGGCTGGGGCTGCCGATCCTGGCCTTCGTGCGGCTGCGCTATCCGGTCGCCAACTACAAGCCGTTCCACGATCTGGTCGCCGTCACTCCCGAGATCCTGGAGGCGCACCACGTCACGGGGGACGACTGCTTCGTCATCAAGGTCGCGGCCCGGTCGATGCGGCACCTGGAGGAGGTGTCGGGCCGGATCAGCGCGCTGGGCTCGGTCACCACGAGCGTCGTCTACTCCTCACCGCTCCCCCGCCGGCCGCTGGGCCGCTGAGGCCCCCCGGCCGCTCAGCCGGTACCCCGCTGCCGCAGCACCGACCCGGACCGCCCCTTCACGACCTCCAGTTGGGCGTGTATCCGCCGCCGCAGGTCGGCGACATGGCTGACGATGCCGACGCTGCGGTCCCGCTCGCGCAGTGAGTCGAGGACGTCCAGGACCTCGTCGAGGGTCTGGTCGTCCAGGCTGCCGAAGCCCTCGTCGATGAAGAGGGTGTCCAGGCGGACGCCGCCTGCCTCGTCCGTGACGACGTCGGCGAGGCCGAGCGCGAGGGCGAGCGAGGCGAAGAACGTCTCACCGCCGGACAGCGTGGCCGTGTCGCGCTCGCGGCCGGTCCAGGCGTCGACCACGTGCAGGCCGAGGCCGCTGCGACCGCGCCCGGTGCGGTCGTCGGAGTGGACGAGGGTGTAGCGGCCGGAGGACATGCGCTGGAGCCGCGCGGTCGCCGCGGCGGCGACCTGTTCGAGGCGGGCCGCCAGCACGTACGACTCCAGGCGCATCCGGCGTTCGTTGTCCGCGGAGGTGCCGGCCGCGAGGGAGGCGAGGCGGGCGACTCGGCCGTGTTCCTCACGCAGCGGCGCGAGCCGGCGCACGGAGGTGGTGGCGTGGGCGGACAGCCGGTCCAGTTCGGCGCAGCGGCGGGCGGCGGCGTCGCGGGCCGAGGAGGCGTCGCGCAGGCGCCGGCCCGCGGCAGCGGCGGTGTGTTCCGCCGCGGCGAGGTCGGCGGGCGGCTGCTGGGCCGCGGCGGCGGTGTCGGCCTCGGTGAGGACCGCGCGGACGGCCGCCTCCTCCAGGTCCCATGCGTCGAGCCGGCGTTGCAGCTCACGGTGGGCGGCGTCGTCGAGCAGCGCGGCGGCCGCGTCCCGGGGGGTGTGGAAGCCGGCGCGGAAGGCGGCGTCGGCGAGGCGGGCGTCGGCGTCCTTGAGCCGCTGGGCCGTGTCCTCGGCGACCCGGGCGGTGTCGGCGGCCTCCGTCAGCCGCGTGGCCCGGCGTTCCAGCTGCGTGGCCCGCGCGGCCACGCTGTCGGCGTTGCCGCGGGCTCGCGTCAACTCCTCTTCCAGTGCGGCCCGTTCGTTCTCCAGCCGTTCCCGGTTGCCGACCCGGGAGGCGGCCCGGACGGCGGCCTGCTGCTGGGCGGCGATCCGCTGCTCCCGCTCGTGCTCCGCCCGGCGCAGCCCCTCCTGCGCGGCGTGCAGTCCGGACGCGCTCGCCCGCGCTCGCGCGTACCGCCGTTCCAGCTCCTCGGCCTCTTCGGCCAGCCGGGCGGTGGGCGCGTCCCCGGCCTCCGCGGTGGCGGCGGCGAGTGCCTCCCGTACGGTGCCCAGGCGCCGTTCGGCGTCGGCGCGCCGCTCGTCGGCGTCCTGGTAGGCGGCGAGGGCGCGCTCCTCCGCCTCGCGGTCGACGTGCCCCGCGATCCTGCGTGCCGGGGCGGGGTGTTCGGTGGCGCCGCACACGGCGCACGGTGCGCCTTCGGTGAGGCCTTCGGCGAGTTCGGCGGCGATGCCGTTCAGCCGCTGTTCCTTGAGGTCGAGCCAGTGGGCGCGGGCCTCGACGGCGTGTTCGGCCGAAGCGAGGGCGTGCCGCTGGGTCTCTTCCGTGTCGGCGGCGTACTGGTCGCGTTGCCGGGCCGCGTTCAGCCGCCGCTGTGCCGGGTCGCGCTGTACGGCGAGCTGTTCGGCGCGGGTCGCCGCTTCCTGCGCGGAGTCGACGCCGGCCTGCAGTCCGGTGCGCGTGGCCTCCCAGTCGGCGAGCCAGGTCTCCGCCTCGTGCAGGACGTCCTCGTCGGCGCGCTCCTGCCGGTCCAGTCGAATCCGCTCTGCGACCAGTTCGGCGAGGCGCTGTTCGGCCCGGCGGGCCGAGTCCAGCCCGCCCAGTTCCTCGGCGGCCCGGCGGGCGGCGGCGGCGAGTCCCGCGGCACCGGCGTCCGCGAGGTCCTGGGGCAGCAGAGCGCGCGCGCTTGCCTCCGAGGCCGCCGCCCGCCGGTGTTCGGCGTCGGCGGCGTCCCGCAACTCCAGTGCGGGGCCCACCGCTTCGGCCTTGCGGGCGCGCTCCATGCGTTCCTGCGCGGCGCGGTGGGCGTCGGCCCGCTCGGCCAGCCGTGCGGACCGCTCCCCCGCCTCGGCGAACCGGCGCTGCAGCCGGTCCAGTTCGCGTGCGTCGGCCAGGTCGCGTTCGGCGGCGGCCTGGGCGGACTCGGTGGCCGTGAGCCGGCAGTCGGCGACGGCCAGCAACTCGCGGGCCGTGCTGCGGGCGACGGCGGCGGCTGTGAGGACGGCGTCGGCGAGGCCCGGCTCGCCCGGCGCCAGCTCCGGCAGTTCCATCGTGTCGCCGGCGGCCTGCTGCATCCGGTGAGCGTCGGCCAGCAGCGTGGCGTCCCCCTCGCGCACCTGCGCCTCGGTGGTACGGCGCCGCTCGGCGAGGCGTTTCTCGACCTCGGCGAAGCGCCGGGTGTCGAAGAGCCGGCCGAGGAGCTTGCCGCGTGCCTCCGCGTCGGCGCGCAGGAAGCGCGCGAAGTCGCCCTGGGGCAACAGCACGACCTGGCAGAACTGCTCGCGGCTCATGCCGAGCAGCTGGGTGATCTCCTCGCCGATCTCCTGGTGGGAGCGGCTCAGGTCCTTCCAGGTCCCGGCGCCCGCGTCGTACTCGCGCAGCCAGGACTGGGCCTTGTCGACGGTGGTGCCCTTGCCGCGCAGCTTCGGGCGCTCCCAGGGCGGCTGCCGGGTGACCTCCAGCCGGCGTCCGGCGACGGTGAGTTCGAGGCGCACTTCCGTGCGTGTACGGACGTCGGCGTGGTCGCTGCGCAGGCTCATGCCCTGGCCGCTCTGACGGGCGCCGGGCACCGAACCGTACAGCGCGTAGCAGACGGCGTCGAGGACGGAGGTCTTGCCGGCGCCGGTGGGTCCGTGCAGCAGGAAGAGGCCGGCCGCCGACAGGTCGTCGAAGTCGACCCCCTGCGATCCGCCGAAGGGCCCGAAGGCGGTGACGTCCAGCCGGTGCAGCCTCACCGGGCCACCTCCCGCAGGGTCTCGTCCGCGCGCACCGCGTCGAAGGCGTCCCGCAGCACGGTCTGCTCGTGGTCGTCGGGTCCGGCGCCGCGCACGTGCGTCACGAAGTCCTCCGCGATCTGCTGGTCGCTGCGGCCGGCGAGGCGCCGGGCGTAGGACACGGCCGGGTCGTCCGGGGCCCGCTCGGGGTCGAAGAGGAGGCTCAGCGTGTGCGGGAAGCGGTCGGTGAGCCGGGCCATGGGGTCGGCCGGACGGACCCGGTCGGTGAGGGTCGCCTCGACCCACGCCTCCTCGTGCGGGGTCAGCCCGGGGTCGGCGAGCAGTTCCTCCAGGGTGCCGCGCAGCCGGGCCAGGTCGCGTGGCACCGGGCAGTCGACCCGCTCGGCGGTGACCGAGCCGTCGGCGTCCAGGTCGACGAGCCACATGCTCTTGCGGTGCCGGTGCTCCGAGAAGGAGTACGGCAGCGGGGAGCCGGAGTAGCGGACGCGCTCGGTGAGGGTCTGGCAGCCGTGCAGGTGCCCGAGCGCCACGTAGTCGACGCCGTCGAAGACACCGGAGGGCACGGCGGCCACGCCACCGACGGTGATGTCCCGTTCGCTGTCGCTCTGCTCGCCGCCGGTGACGAAGGCGTGCGCGAGGACGACGGAACGCGTTCCCCGCGCGCGCGTGGCGAGGTCGGCGCGGACCCGGTCCATGGCGGCGGCGAGCACGGCCTCGTGGCCCGCCTTCTCGACCCCGAACTCGGTCCTCACCAGTGCCGGTTCGAGATACGGCAACCCGTAGAAGGCCACTTCACCGTGCGCGTCCTCCAGCACGACCGGGGTCCCGCATCCCGCCGGGTCGGTGCGCAGGTGGATGCCGGCCCGGTCGATGAGTCCGGCGCCCACACCCAGGCGGCGGGCCGAGTCATGGTTCCCGGAGATCATCACCGTCGGCACACCGAGGTCCGCGAGGCGGTGCAGGGCGTCGTCGAACAGCTCGACGGCGGCGAGCGGCGGCACCGCCCGGTCGTACACGTCCCCCGACACGACCACGGCGTCGACGCCGTGCGCGCGCACGGTCTCGACGAGGTGGCCGATGAACCCGGCCTGGGCGCCGAGCATGTTCACCCGGTGGAACGCCCGGCCGAGATGCCAGTCGGAAGTGTGCAGCAGTCGCATGATCCCCGAGACTAACGGCAGGGTCCGACAGCCCGGGTGGTTACTCCCGTTTCGCCCGTCGACCCCGCCCCCTAAGCGTCGTTACGCCCTTTTTGCCGCCCTGTCACGCGTCCCCGTACGCCTCGCCGCCCAGTTCCAACCCGGCCGACCCGGCGGTGGCGTCCGCGAGCCAGGAACGGAACGTGTCCACGTCGGCCTCCGGCAGCCCGATCTCGATGGTGACGGCCTCGGCGTACCGCACGTCGCGCACCGCGCGTCCCGCCGTGCGCAGGTCGTTCTGGAGCTTGCCGGCCCGCTGGTGGTCGACGGTGACCGTGGCCAGGCGGAACCGGCGGCGGGTGAGCGTGCCGAGGTCGTCCAGGGCCTCGCCGACCGCGCCGCCGTAGGCGCGGATGAGTCCGCCCGCGCCGAGCTTGACGCCGCCGTAGTAGCGGGTGACGACGGCGACGACGTAGCGCATGTCGCGGCGCAGCAGCATCTGGAGCATCGGGACGCCGGCGGTGCCGCCGGGCTCGCCGTCGTCGCTGGCCTTCTGTACGGCGGCGTCGGCTCCGATGACGTACGCCCAGCAGTTGTGGCTGGCGTCCGCGTGCTCCTTGCGTACGGCCGCGACGAACGCCTGGGCCTCCTGCTCGGTGGCGGCCGGGGCGAGGGCGCACAGGAAGCGGGAGCGGTTGATCTCGGTTTCGTGCACACCCGCGCGGGCGACCGTGCGGTACTCGTCCTGCATCCGGCCAGCCTATGCGCTCACCGCGGCACGCCCCTCGGCACGGTCATCGCGGTCAGCAGGGCCGCGCCGGGTGCGAGGGCCCGCCAGGTGGTGCCGTGCCAGTCCAGTACGGCGATCGCCGACGTGGGGTACTTCGCGCGGACCCGGTCCAGCGTGTCGTCGAGGGCGTCCCCGGCCAGCGCGAGGACGAGCTCCTCCAGGCCGGGATTGTGGCCCACCAGGAGCAGCGTCTCGATGTCGGCGGGCACCTCGCGCACCGCCTCAAGGAGGTCCGGTACGCCGGCCGCGTACAGGCGCGCGTCGTAGTGCACGGGCGGCGGCGTGCCCCACTGGGCGGAGGCAAGTTCCCAGGTCTGCCGGGCGCGTAGGGCGGTGGAGGACAGGGCGAGGTCGGGCAGCCGGTCGGACTGGGCCAGGGCCCGTCCGGCGGCGGGGGCGTCGCGGCGACCGCGCCCGGCGAGCGGACGGTCGTGGTCGGCGACTCCTTCGGGGCGCGCCGACTTGGCGTGCCGCAGGACGACCAGGCGGCGCAGCGGGCCCGACCCCGGGCGCGCGATCACGCCGGGGCCCCGATGTCCCGGGCGAGGTGCAGGCCGAGGAACCGGTCGGCGTAGGCGTAGGTCTCGAACCGGGCTCCGTCCGGAAGGTCCGCGTCCGTCTCCACCCGGCGCAGGACCCGCAGCACCGCGGGGGCGTCCAGGTCGCCCTCCCAGGCGGCGCGCAGCTGGTCGCGTACCTCACCCGGGACGGGACGCGACGGCTGCCGCGCCCAGGCGGCGACCGCGCGGCGCCAGCGCGCGAGCGTGTCCCGGGCGTCGTCCAGCACGGCCTCGTCGAGCTCCACGCGCGCGTGGTGGTGCCACTCCAGCAGGGCGAGACGCAGGGCGTCGGGGTGGACGGTGGCCGCCTGTCCGGCCGCGTCCACGGGGGCGACGGCGACCGTCGTCCCGTCCGGCGCGACCGTGCCCTCGCGCACGACGTGCACGGCCTGGCCCGCGCCAGGACCGGTGCCGGCCGCGCCGTCCTCGAAGGGCCGGATGCCGAGGGCCGCGGCGTCCGCACGCAGCCCCGCCCACTCGTTCGCACCGGCCAGCAGTGCCCACGTGGGCGTGCCGTCGAGTTCCAGGGCGCGGACCAGGAGGTCGGCGACGAGCAGCACGCGCAGTCCGGTCGTGTCACGGACCGGCGCGTGCGCCTCGACACGGGTCGGCCCCCGTCGGGCGGGGGCGGCGGGGGCGGGCTCTGAGGTCCGGGCGTCGATGATGCGCAGCACGGGGCGAGCGTAGGCGGGACGGGGCGCCTGCGCACAGGGGGCGCGCTCGCCGCCTTCCCCCGCCGCGCGGGGAATCTCCGCGCGGCGCCGTCCGTTGTCCCGACCGGAGGACGCGACACGCGAGTCGTCCAGGAGTACAAGGAGGCCGCCGGTGTACGGCGACGAGGCAACCGTCCGCAAGATCCTCACCGAGCTCGGCGACACCTGGGCCGTGGTGGGTCTCTCGTCCAACCGGGAGCGCGCGGCGTACGGCGTCGCCGAAGTCCTGCGGCGCTTCGGCAAGCGCGTCGTGCCGGTGCATCCCAAGGCGGAGACGGTGCACGGCGAGCGGGGGTACGCCTCCCTCGCGGACATCCCCTTCGACGTGGACGTCGTCGACGTCTTCGTCAACAGCGAACTGGCCGGACCGGTCGCCGACGAGGCGGTCGCGAAGGGCGCCGGGGCCGTCTGGTTCCAGCTCGGCGTGATCGACGAGGCCGCGTACGAGCGGACCCGGGCCGCGGGCCTGGAGATGGTGATGGACCGCTGCCCGGCGATCGAGATCCCGCGACTGGGCTGACCCCCGCGCCGCCTCACCGGCCACCTGTCGGGTCCGACCCGATCTTCACCACGCGCGCCCAGTCGGGCGGTGAGTCCGACACGTACTCGGGCTCGTCCTCGTCCTCGTCCCAAGAACCGTGCCCGCCGTGTCGGGGGAACAGGCCCACCACCGTGCGGCACGGCGGCCGTGTGTCCGGCCAGGGCGTCTGCCCGTCGGTCAGGACCACGACGGCGTCCGGTGCGGGCCGCGCGCGCAGCGCCTTGGCGAAGCCCGTGCGCAGGTCCGTGCCGCCCCCGCCCACCAGCGGGATCCCCTCGGCACGGCACAGGGAGTGCGCCACCCGGGCCGCCGCGTCGCACGGCACCACCGTGACCAGGTCGCGGCGGCCGCCGACGGCGCGGACGATCGCGGCGACCTCGAGAAGCGCACTGCCCAGTTCGGCGTCGCTGACCGATCCGGAGGTGTCGATGACCACGGCGACCCGGGGCGGTCTGCGCCGCAGGCTCGGCAGCACGACGCCGGGCATCGAGGCCGAGCGCCGCGATGGCCGGCCGTACGTGTAGTCCTCGCCCGCGCCACCTGCGGAGGCCGCCGAGCGGACCGCGGCACCCAGCAACTCCCGCCATGGCTGCGGCGGATGGAACGCCCGTTCCGCCCAGCGCTGCCATCCCTTCGGTGCCCGCCCCGGGCGGGCCTTGATGCCCTGCGCCACCCGGAACCGCACCGCGTCCCTCTCCTGCTCGCTGAGCCCGTCCGCGCCGTCCGGCCCGAGGTCCCACTCCCGTTCCAGGCCGTCGGCGCCACTTCCGCAGTCCAGCCAGGCCAGGCTCTCGGTGAGCCGCCCGAGCCGGAACTGGCGCAGGTAGTCCTCCATGAGCTGCCCCTCGGGCAGCTTCAGCAGCGCCGGCTCGACCGCGCCCTCGGGCCGGACCAGTCCGTCGCCGAACACGTCGTCGTTGATCTCGCAGTCCGCGGCGATGTTCATCCGCAGCCGCTCCGCGGGTCCGGTCAGTCCGCGCTCCCGCGCGACCCGGTCACTGCGCCCGTGGTGGTCCCGCAGCAGGTGCGACACCTCGTGCACCCAGACCCCGGCCAGTTCCTCCACGGGCGTCCGGTCCACGAAGACCGGTGAGGCGTAGCACCGCCAGTACCGGTCGACGGCCATCGTCGGCACCCGCCGCGACGGGACGACGTGCAGGGCGAACAGCGCCGTCGCCAGGTAGGGCCGGGCCCTGACGGCCTGCAGCCGGGCGGCGAAGAGCTTGTCCAGGTCGAGCCGCACCGGAGTCACCGGAGCTGGAACCTGGGCCTGGGCCTGGGCCTGGGCCCGAGCCCGCGCCTGGCCCTGGTCCTGGTCCTGGTCCTGGTCCTGGTCCGGGTCCTGGTCCTGGTCCGGGTCCGGGTCCGGGTCCTGGTCCTGGTCCTGGTCCGGGTCCTGGTCCTGGTCCGGGTCCTGGTCCGGGTCCTGGTCCTGGTCCGGGTCCTGGTCCGGGTCCTGGTCCGGGTCCTGGTCCTGGTCCGGGTCCTGGTCCTGGTCCGGGTCCTGGTCCTGGTCCTGCGCGTTCGCCGGAACCTGGGCCTTCGCCGGAGCCTGCGCGTTCGTCGCCGTACTCGACGCGGTGGCTTTCATCGTGCCGCCTTCGCGGCGCCCGCGGTCCGCGCCGTCGCTCGATCCGCTGCCCGGTCCGCGCGCCGGGACAGGGCCATGGCTCCGGCGAGGCGATCGATGGACGCCGGGACGTCCCAGTCCTGCTGCCGCAGGGTGGCGAGCGTGGTGGCGGGGACGACCACGACGTCCGGGGCGCCGGTCTCCATGGCCCGGGCCAGCAGCGCCCACGCCGCGTCCCAGCGGGACTTGTCGGGGTGCTTGCGTACCGCGGCCACCACGCCGTCGAGCACGGCCTGGCGCAGGTCCCCCCGCTCGGGCAGGACGGCGCCCGACGGGTCGGCGAGCAGCGTCTCGGGGTCCGGGAGGTCCATCCGGTCCAGTCCGGCCATCAGTTCCAGCCCGGGGCCGTCGCCCACGGTGCCGCGCACCAACAGGGACAACACCTCCCTGGAGGAGCCGGCCGCGGTCGCGAAGGCGATCAGGCACAGGGTCATCTCCCAGCTCCGTGGCGACGGCCAGGCACCGCCCCGGTGCGTCTCACCGCTCGGCAGCCGGTGCACCAGACCGGGGCGGGCGGTGAGGAACTCGCACACCGCGCGGCGGGCGTGGCGCACGGCGTCCGCGAGGCCGTCCGGATCGAGCCGCGGCAGGGTCGCCCGGGGCCAGATTCCGCCGAGGCCCCGGAGGACGACGTCGTGGTCGTGGGTCCACGAGAGGTGGACGAACCGGTTGGCCAGCGGCGGGCTCAGCTCCCAGCCGTCGGCCGCCGAGGACCGCGGGTTGGCGGCGGCCACGATCCTGACCCCGGGCGGCAGTCGCAAGGCGCCGATCCGCCGTTCGAGGACGAGACGGAGCAGGGCGGCCTGAACGGCGGGCGGAGCGGTGGACAGCTCGTCCAGGAACAGCAGACCCCGGCCGGCCCGTACCAGGCGCACCGCCCAGTCCGGCGGGGCCATCGGGACGCCCTGTTCCGCGGGATCGTCGCCGACGACGGGCAGCCCGGAGAAGTCGGACGGCTCGTGCACGCTGGCGATCACGGTGGTGAGCGGCAGGTCCAGGGCGGCGGCGAGCTGGGTCAGGGCCGCGGTCTTGCCGATCCCGGGCTCACCCCACAGCAGCACGGGAAGGTCGGCGGCCACCGCCAGGGTGAGAGCCTCCAGTTGGGTGTCGGGCCGGGGCTCGGTGCTCGCGTCGCGCAGCAGGGTCAGCAGTTCACCGGCGACGTCGAGCTGGGAGAGGGCAGAGGAGAGGGCGGAGGAGGGAGCGGAGGGGGGAGCGGAGGAGGTCGAGGGTGCATAAGTCTTCATATGTCATCACCTGAGAGTTCGTCGTGGGCGGAAGTCGGTGCGGGGAGGGATGCCTCCCCGGGGCAGGCGCGCGTCAGGCGCGAGTCGCGTAGCGCGGGTGGGAGCGGCCGACGCGGGGACAGTGACGGTCCGCACCGACCCGTCCCGGGCCGGGTTCGTCGAGGCCCGCGCGGAACATCCCGTAGGTGATCCGCCGCAGTGCGGCGGCCTCGAGTTCGTCCCGCAGGGCGCCGTCGCGCAGGCGTGCGGCAGGGCCCAGCAGCGCTTCGACGACGGCGAGGGCGCCGGCGGTGTCGCCGTGGTTGAGGCGTTCGCGAATGTCGGGGAGGCACTCCGGACGTCGGTGCGCCTCGTCGATGACCTGGAGGCAGGGCAGCGGTGTGCCGGTCAGCGCGGCCAGCATCTCCTCGCGGCGGATCTCCGCCGGGTCGTGGTCGAGCGCCGCCAGGGCCCCGTCGACGAGGCCGATCCGGTGCCGTGCTCCCCGGCACTCCACGAGACGGGTCCCTCCCGCCGGGCCAGGAGTCCGGGGCGAGGCGGTCGGCACGTGGTCCGGCACCAGCGCGGAGGCGACCAGCGGATGCAGCCTGTCGGCCTCGATCGCACCGGCGCGCACCAGTTCCAGGTCGGGCGGCACCCAGGTCGCCGCGTCGGGCAGCACCGGCAGCGCGGACGCGGCTCCGCCGGTGCGCGCCTCGCCGATCCGCAGCGCGTGCGGAGCGGCGCCGATCCGGTCCGCGACCAGTTCCAGGGCCAGCCGTCGCCCGGCCCCGAGCCGCACGGTGACGGTGTGGGTGCCGGCCGTCGGCAGGCCCTCGGCCCGGAGCAGGACGACCGCCTCGGCCGCCCACCGGTCGACGGCACAGCGACGCCCAGGAGGCATCGTCCCGGGCAGGCCGGGATGCCCCGGCAGGTCTGGATACTCACACAGGCCGGGATGTTCGGGCAGGCCGGGATGTTGCGGCGGGTCATCGGTGAACGGCAGGTCGGCCCCAGACCGGACCCGCAGTTCATCGGTTCGGCGGGCGTCCCACAGGTGTCGGTGCAGGTCGAGGCGGAACCGCCGGTTGGGCCGGGGGTGCGGGTGCCATGGGACACCGGTCTCCGGGCCGGAGCCGCCGGAGCCGTACCACAGGGCCAGGCTGATCCGCTGGCCGCCTTCCGCCCGGGCGGGCGGGGTCCGGACCACGAGATGCACCGGAGGCGATCCCTCGCGTCCCGCGATGCCGTACCGCGCCAGGGTGAGCGTGAGGCCCGGGCGCAGCAGCCCGTCCGGAGCGATTCTCGGCATGTGCCAGCGCAGCAGGTCGGGAGCGAGGTGGCGCAGATCGGCCCGGACGCGGGCCGCGAGGTCGTGGCCCTGCGTGCGCGCCACGGAACGCAGGTTGAGGTCGACGTCGATGCCCGCGGCGGCGCACGCCCCGGCCCAGTCCCCGGCACGGCGGCGAGCGGTCGCGGTATCGATCATGGACGGCGGCACGGCGAACTCGCGCACGCGCCGCCAGAAGGAGAGACGGGAGTCCCCGTTCGCGGTGTGAGTGAGCATCAGCACTCACCTTGCGCGGACGGGTCCCCCAATCTGAAGAAGGGAGGAGTAGTCATCGCGGGGAGCATAGCCACGCCGACACCGGACTGCCAGGTGTTTTCCGCGCGGAGGGCCGCACGGAGCATTCCCGTGGGCCGCGTGCCGCCGACATAATGTTTCGAGTGAACGCAGCCTCCCCCCGCGCCAACTCCGTTGCCCCACAACGCTATTCGGTCGTCGTCGTGGGCGCCGGGCCCGCCGGGCTCACCGTCGGCAACCTCCTGCGCGCGGCGGGCGTCGACTGTCTGGTCCTGGAGACCGGAACCCGGGAGTTCATCGAGCGGCGGCCTCGCGCCGGGGTCATCGAGGAGTGGGCCGTACGCGGGCTGGAACGGCGCGGACTGGCGCGGAACCTGTTGGAGCGGGCGCAGGCGCACACCGAGTGCGAGTTCCGGTTCGGCGGGGAGCGGTACCGGTTCGAGTACACCGGGCTGACCGGCCGTCACCACTTCATCTATCCGCAGCAGTTCCTGGTGACGGATCTGGTCCGGGAGTACGCGGACGTGCGGGGCGGGGAGATCCGGTTCGGCGTGCGGGACGTCCGCCTGCACGGGCTGGAGTCCGGCCGGCCGTCGGTGTCGTACGTGTGCCCCGATTCCGGTGAACGACGTGTGGTGGAAGCCGGCTTCGTCGCCGGTTGCGACGGTGCGCGCGGGGTGTCGCGGGCGGCGCTGCAGCCCGATCGCGTCCGTGTCGCACGCCACGACTACGGCGTCGGCTGGCTGGCGCTGCTGGCCGAGGCGCCGCCGTCCTCGGACTGTGTCGTCTTCGGCATGCACCCGCGCGGTTTCGCCGGCCACATGGCACGCAGCCCCGAGGTGACCCGCTACTACCTTCAGTGCCCGCCGGGCGACGACCCGGAGAACTGGCCGCACGATCGGGTCTGGGCGGAGTTGCGGGAACGGCTCGACGCGGTCGGCGCGCCGCCGCTCAAGGAGGGACGGCTGATCGAGAGACGCGTCCTGGACATGCACGGCTACGTCGTCGAGCCGATGGCCCACGGGCGCCTCTTCCTGGCCGGGGACGCGGCCCACCTCACCGCCCCCATCGCCGCCAAGGGCCTGAATCTCGCCCTGCACGACGCCTTTCTGCTCGGCGACGGGCTGGTCGCCCACCTCACGAAGGGCGACGACACCGGCCTGTCCGGCTACTCGGCCACGTGTCTTGCCCGGGTGTGGGACTACCAGGAGTTCTCCGAGTGGCTCGCGGAGATGTACCACGGGACGGCGTCGGGCGACCCGTACCGCGCGGGCGCCGCACTGGCCCGGCTGCGGCGCCTGTTCGACTCACCCGTCGCGGCGGCGGCGTTCGCCGAGCAGTATCTCGGCGCCCGTACCAGCGGCTGAGGCTCCATCTCATCGTGGAGCGGCCGATCCCCGAGCCGGTGGTCGGCCACGTTCAGCGCCTCGTCGGCCAGGCGGCGCAGGTGCCCGTCACGCAGCGCGTACACGACCCGCCGTCCCTCCGCGAGTGCTCGACGCCGGCCCATCACACCACCGCGTGAACGGTCAGGCGACGCCCAGCCCCTCCAGCACCTCGGCTCCCGGCAGTTCCGCGAAGGCCTTGCCCGGCACCAGCAGCTTGCCGCGCCGGCGTCCGCTGCCGACGAGGACGTACGGCAGGTCGACCACGGCCGAGTCCACCAGCACGGGCCAGTCGCCGGGCAGGCCGACCGGGGTGATGCCCCCGTACTCCATGCCGGTCTCGCTGGTCGCCGTGTCCATCGAGGCGAAGGAGGCCTTGCGCGCGCCGAGGTGGCGGCGTACGACGCCGTTGACGTCGACCCGGGTGGTGGAGAGCACCACACAGGCCGCCAACGTCGTGCCGCCGCCCCGCTTGCCGGTGACCACCACGCAGTTGGCGGACTGTTCGAGCAACTCGCGGCCGTAGTGCTCGACGAAGGTGGCGGTGTCGGCCCACTCCGGGTCGGTGTCGACGTAGACGATCTGGTCGGCGGGGACGCTGCCGCGCCAGTGGCGTACGGCGTCGGCGACCGGCCGGGTCAGTTCGTCGAGGGCGTCCGGGGCGGGCGTGGCGCTGTCGAAGTTCCCGATGGGTGCGTGCATGGCCGCACGCTAACAACAGCGGTCGGCACGGCGAACGGTCGTCTCAGCGGACGGGCGGCACCCGGAACGCGACCGCCGTGGCCAGCCCTCGGCGGCCGGCACCCGCACCCCGTGGCCAGCCCTCGGCGGCCGGCACCGGGACCCCGTGGCCAGCCCTCGGCGGCCGACACCGGGACCCCGTGACCAGCCCTCGGCAGCCGGCACCGGGACCCCGTGACCAGCCCTCGGCGGCCGACACCCGCACCCCGTGGCCAGCCCTCGGCGGCCGGCACCGGGACCCCGTGGTCAGCCCTCGGCGGCCGGCTCCGCGAGCCTGCCCGGCCCTGCCACCCGGTCGTCCAGTTCGGCGAGCCGGGCCACGGCCTCGTCGTCCAGCTTCGACAGCGCCCGCAGCTGTCCCGGCGTGACCCCGTCGGGAATCGGCACCGGAGCCGGTGTCCGCAGCGGCGGCTGCCAGCCCTCGCCGGGCGTCCAGCGCCGTACGACACGGGCCGGCGCGCCCGCCACCACGGCGTGGTCGGGGACCGTGCCCCGGACCACGGCACCGGCGGCGACCACCACGTTCCGCCCGATCCGCGCGCCGGGCAGGATCACCGCGCCGGTGCCGATCCAACAGCCGGAGCCGATCTCCACCGGGTCCATCCGGGGCCACTGCTTGCCGATGGGCTGGTGCGGGTCGTCGTAGGAGTGGTTGGTGGAGGTGACGTAGACGTACGGGCCGAAGTAGCAGTCGCTGCCGATGGTGACCGTGGTGTCCGCGATGACGTGGCTGCCGCGGCCGAGGACCACTCCGTCGCCGATACGCAGGATGGGCTCGGGACCGAGGTCGAGGTCGGGCATGAGTCCGGCGGTCAGGGTGACCTGCTCGCCGATGATGCAGTGGGCGCCGACGTGGATCCAGGGCTCGCCGAAGACCGTGCCGAGCGGGAAGGCGAGCCGGGTGCCCGTGCCCAGCGCCCCGAAGCGGAAGCGTCCGGGGTGTGCGGCGGTGACGGAGCCGGTGCGCTGCACCCAGGCCCAGCCGGCGTGGACGGCCCGCTGCGCGAGGCGGCTCCGCCAGGACGAGAACGTGTTCTTGCGCTTGGGCACCCGCCCACGGTAATGGGCACGCGGTGCGGCCATGACTTCGGAGGCCTGTGATCTTCACCCCACCGGGTGGCGTACGGTGCCGTACATCACCCGAGCAGGAGGCGATGATGACGCAGCAGGCGCTGATCACGGGCATCGGCGGTAAGGACCCGAAGGTGGACGCGGAGGCCTTCGTGGCGCCGACGTCCTCGGTCATCGGGGACGTGACGCTCCACGCGGGGGCGAGCGTCTGGTACGGCGCGGTGCTGCGCGGCGACGTCGAGCGGATCTCCGTCGGCGCGAACAGCAACGTCCAGGACAACTGCACGCTCCACGCCGACCCCGGCTTCCCCGTCACCGTCGGCGAGCGCGTCTCCATCGGGCACAACGCCGTGGTGCACGGCGCGACCGTGGAGGACGACTGCCTGATCGGCATGGGCGCCACGGTCCTCAACGGCGCGGTGATCGGTGCCGGGTCGCTGGTCGCCGCGCAGGCGTTGGTGCCCCAGGGGATGGCGGTGCCGCCGGGCTCGCTGGTGGCGGGGGTGCCGGCGAAGGTGAAGCGGGAGCTGACGGAGGAGGAGCGTCAGGGGGTCACGCTGAACGGGACGATGTACGCGGCGCTGGCCTCGCAGCATCGGGAAGCGGTGGGGGGCGGTCTGTAGAGGGCCGTCTGCGGGTTGTTCGTGGCTGGTCGCGCAGTTCCCCGCGCCCCTACGGGGGCGCTCCTACTCTGCGGCGGGAAGGGGCTGGGCCTTCTTCGCCTTGCGCTTGAGCACCAGCATCGACGCGACGCCGATGCCCACGGCCACCACCAGGCCCAGCCAGGAGAAGCGCTTCAGCCAGGACTCGGCGACGACGCCGACGTAGTAGATGACGGCGGTGGTGCCGCCCGCCCAGACGATGCCGCCGAGGACGTTGGCGATCAGGAACTTCCAGTACGGCATCCGCAGCACGCCGGCCAGCGGGCCCGCGAAGATGCGCAGCAGGGCGACGAAGCGGCCGAAGAACACGGCCCACATGCCCCACTTCTGGAAGGACCGTTCGGCGGTGGCGATGTGCCCTTCGCTGAAGTGCCTGGGGAATCTACCGCCCAGCCAGGCCAGGAGCGGCCGGCCTCCCTTGCGGCCGATGGCGTACCCGATGGAGTCGCCGATCACCGCGCCCGCGCCGGCACAGGCGCCCAGGACCAGCGGGTCGACGCCGCCGTGCTGGGAGGACAGCAGGGCCGCCGAGACCAGGATGATCTCGCCCGGCAACGGGATGCCCAGGCTCTCCAGACCGATGACCAGTCCGACGACGGCGTAGACGGCCGCCGCGGGCACCGTGTCGAGCCACTCCTGGACGTGCAAGGCCAGACCCTCCGATTCGCGCCCCCGCCGGGTTCCGGGTGGGTCTCGCGCCGCTTCCCGGGTCGCCTCGAACGAGGCGACCCGGGAAGCCTACCGGTTCGCCGGGCGTCAGCTGTTGGGACGCAGGGTCCATATGACGGTCATCTCACTGGTCACGGCACCGTCCTCGCGCTGGATGGCGACGCTCACCGGGAACTCGGGGCGGCTGCCCTCGTCCAGCTCCGCGACGACCTCGGCGACGGGGCGGCCGAGTGTCGCGGTGGCCGTGACCGGGCCGAGCGCGATCTTCTTGAAGGCGATCTCCGCGGTGACCGGCAGCGGCACCGCCCGGGAGAGCTGGTCGCCGAAGGCGGCCAGCACGATCGCGCCGCTGGCCGACTCGCCCAGCGTGAACATGGCTCCGGCGTGCGGCCCGCCGACGTGGTTGCGGTACTCGCTCTGGTCCGGAAGAGCCAGTACGGCCTTCTCCGGAGTGGTCTCCAGGTACTCGAGGTTCAGGGTCCGGACCATCGGCACCGTGGCGGCGAGCAACTCGCCGATCGACATCTGATCATCGCTCATGCCAGAAGGTTACCCATGAGTAGCATCCTGGGCCAGGCATCCGGGGTGATCGCCGTATGCTTTCCGCCCATGCGGCCAGGAGAGCAGCCCCCCGCCGGCGGACCGGACCCGCGGCAGCCCAACCCGTACCAGCAGCCTGGCTACCAGCAGCAACAGCCGTACGCCGGACAGCGGCCCGCCTCCTGGAACGCGCCCACGGTCACGGCCGCCCCGCCGCCCGGTGGGGGGCCGGGCGGCCGTACGAAGCTGGTGGCGATCATCGCCGCCACGGTCGTCGTGGTGGCCGCCGCCGTGACCGGGGCCGTCCTTCTGGGCGGCGGTGAGGACGACCGGGCCGAGCCCGGCCCCACTGCCTCCTCGGCGCAGGCGTCCGCCGCCGACAACCCGCGCGACGGGGACGACGACCCGAAGCCGACCGTCGCGGGCTGGCGTGTCGTGGCCAACCCCGGCCAGGGCATCGCCTTCGACGTTCCGGCTTCCTGGGCGCTCCAGGCCCGCGACTGGGTCACCTACGTCGTCGAGGACGACGACCCCGAGGAGAAGCCGCTGGTCGCCATGAAGGCCCCGGCCGTCCTCAAGGAGAAGTGGTGCGGGGCAGACGGCGACCGGGACGGCTCGGTCGACCACACACCGCTGGCGAGCGCCGGCACACGCGGCAACAACGGTGCGCGCGGCACCGAGGAGATCGCCCGGAACGACTCGGCGGCCTGGGTCTACGGGGCCTTCGCCCAGCCCGCCCGGGACAAGGTCGCGACGGGACCGGTCACCTCCTTCACCACCGCCTCCGGCATCAAGGGCAGCGTCGCCACCTCCCGGTCGTCTGGGGTCGAGAAGAAGGGCAAGTGCGACGTGGACGGCAAGGCGACGACGTTCGCCTTCGAAGCCGCCGACGGCGACCTCGTGTCCTGGTCGTTCTTCGGCGCCGCGGGCGTCGGCGACGAGGTACCGGACGCCACCGTCCGGAAGATCCTCGCCACCGTCAGGGAGTTCACGCCGGCGGACTCCTGAGGGACGCAGGTTCACGACTTCGGTACGTCCCTGACAAGGGCCGGTGACCGAACCGTGTCCTGGGCGGCATTAGGGTGACCTCTCATGTGGCCAGGACAGCAGCCGCCCGGGGGCGAGCAGAACCCGCAGAACAATCCGTATCAGCAGCCGGGGTACCAGCAGCCGAATCCGTATCAGCAGCCCGGCGCTTACGGGCAGCAGCAGTGGGGCGCTCCGCAGCCCCCCGGGGCTCCGCAGCCGTCTCCGGGTGGTGGCGGTGGCGGCAACCGGACGAAGGTGGTCGCGATCGTCGCGGCGCTCGCCGTGGTGGTGGCCGCCGGTGTCACCGGGTTCCTCGTGCTGGGCGGTGACAAGGACGACCAGGCGGACGACGGCAAGGACAAGAAGCCGTCCGCGAGCGCGTCCGCCGACAAGTCCGAGACCCCGTCCACCGACCCGAGCGCGTCCGGCGACGAGGACAACCCGCGGGGCGGCGACGGGCTGAAGGCGACCATCGACGGCTGGAAGGTCGTCGCCAACCCGCGCTTCGGCACCATGTTCGACGTGCCCGCCGACTGGGAGATCGACAGCACCGACACCAGCGTCGGCTTCGAGTGGGAGGAGAAGGGCAAGACCGACCGCACCACGGTCACCGCCCCGGCCTACCTGAAGTCCGAGTGGTGCACGACCGACGAGAACAAGGACGGCCGCAAGGAGAGCACCGCCCTCGCCACCACCGGTACCCGTGGTGAGAGCGGCGCCAAGGACACCGACATGGCGGCCGAGACGCGGGTGCCGTGGTGGATCTTCGGCGGCTACACCCAGCCGGACAAGAAGAGCGTGAAGTACGGCAAGCCGAAGGCGTACACCACGACGTCCGGGATCAAGGGCAGCGTCATCTCGGCGTACTCGCAGGGCACGCCCCAGAAGGGGAAGTGCGACACCGAAGGCAAGGCGACCACCTTCGCGTTCAAGAACGGCGCGGGCGACTTCGTCACCTGGAACCTGTACGGCGCCAAGGGCGTCGACGACGAGGTCCCGGAGGCGACGATCCAGAAGATCCTGAGCACCGTGCGCCTCACCGAGGAACCGCCGACCGAGTCGTAGGCACACCGCGCCGGGCGGCGCCGCGCGCGCCGCTCAGCCGATGCCGAAGGCCCCGGCGGGAGGCTCGGGCGACGGTACGGCGTCCTCGTCGCGCACCGGGCGCGCGTCGCCGATGAGGTCCCGCAGGGCGGGCCCGTGCTCGACCCTGGCCGGGAAGGCGTCGGCGGCGGTGCGCCGGGCCAGCGCGGCCGTGTCGAGCGGTCGGTGCGCGGCGACGAGGACGGCGTTGCCGAAGCGGCGCCCGCGCAGCACACCCGGTTCGGCGATCAGCGCCAGCTCCTCGAAGAGCGTGGCGAACCCGGCCAGTTGCGGGCGCAGGAAGGGGAACGGCGCGGAGTCGGCCAGGTTGGCCACGTACACGCCGTCGGCGCGCAGGACCCGCGCCGCCGCACGGGCGTAGTCGACGGAGGTCAGGTGCGCGGGCACCCGGGATCCTCCGAAGACGTCGGCGACCAGGACGTCGACCGAGTCCGCGGGCGCGGCCTCCAGCCAGGCGCGGGCATCGGCACCGTGCGCGGTGATGCCTGCGCCGTCCGGCAGCGGCAGGTGCTCGGCGACCAGGTCCAGCAGCCCCCGGTCGGCCTCCACGACGTCCTGCCGCGAGCCGGGCCGCGTCGCGGCCAGGTACCGGGGCAGGGTGAACGCACCGCCGCCGAGGTGCAGCACGTCCAGCGCACGCCCCGGCTCGGCGACCGTGTCCAGGACGTGGCCGAGCCGGCGCGTGTACTCGAACTCCAGGTGCGCCGGCTCGTCCAGGTCGACGTACGACTGCGGCGCCCCGTCGACGGTGAGCAGCCAGGCCCGCTTCCGGTCGACGTCGGGCATGAGCTTGGCGGTGCCGTGGTCGGTGACGCGGCTGAGCGGTATGGCTTCCTTCACCTGTTCATTGTGCCTGTGCGAAGCACCCCCGCAGGGGCGCGGGACTGCATCGATGTGCGGCTCCGCCGCGTGCGCGACCAGCCACGACGCCCGCAGTCCCCCACCCACGGCCAGGGGCACTCACCCCACCGTGGTCACGGTCCCCGCCCCCACGGTCCTCCCACCCTCACGGATGGCGAACCCGAGCCCCGTCTCCAGCGGCACGTCCCGGCCCAGCTCGACCGTCATCGTGACCGTGTCCCCGGGCCGCGCCACCGCCACCTCGCCGAGGTCGACGTCTCCGACGACGTCAGCCGTACGGATGTAGAACTGCGGCCGATACCCCGTGGCGACCGGTGTCGAACGCCCGCCCTCGCGCGCCGACAGCACGTACACCCGCGCCGAGAAACGCCGCGCGGGCACGACACTGCCGGGTGCGGCGACCACATGGCCCCGGCGCACCGTGTCGCGGGCGACGCCGCGCAGCAGCAGCGCCACGTTGTCCCCGGCCTGGGCCTCCTCCATCGGCTTGCCGAAGGTCTCCAGGCCGGTGACGACCGTCTCGACGGACGCCCCGAGCACCTCGACCCGGTCGCCGACGTGGACGGTGCCGCGCTCGACGGCGCCGGTGACGACCGTGCCGCGGCCGGTGATGGTGAGCACGTTCTCCACCGACAGCAGGAACGGCGCGTCCAGATACCGCTCGGGCATGGGCACGTAGGTGTCCACCGCGTCGAGCAGCGCCTCGATCGACGCCGTCCAGCGTGGGTCGCCCTCCAGCGCCTTCAGCCCCGAGACCCGTAGGACGGGCACCGCGTCGCCGCCGTAGCCGTGTGCGGTGAGCAGGTCCCGCACCTCCAACTCGACCAGGTCGGTCAGTTCCTCGTCCCCGGCGTCGGCCTTGTTGAGCGCGACCACGATGTGGTCGACGCCCACCTGCCGGGCGAGCAGGACGTGTTCGGCGGTCTGCGGCATGATCCCGTCCAGCGCGGAGACGACGAGGATCGCCCCGTCGAGCTGGGCGGCGCCGGTGACCATGTTCTTGACGTAGTCGGCGTGACCCGGCATGTCGACGTGCGCGTAGTGCCGGGTGTCGGTCTCGTACTCGACGTGCGCGATGTTGATGGTGATGCCGCGCGCCGCCTCCTCCGGGGCGCGGTCGATGCGGTCGAACGAGACGTACTGGGTGGTGCTGCCGGCGCCGCGCTCGGCGAGCACCTTGGTGATGGCGGCGGTCAGGGTGGTCTTGCCGTGGTCGACATGGCCCATCGTGCCGATGTTCAGATGCGGTTTGGTGCGGACATACGCCGTCTTGGACATGGCGGTACCTCGAAGCCTCGTGGCGATGGTGGGGACCCCCGGGGGCTGGCCGACCCTCCCCCTGCGGGGTCCGCCGGACGATCCGGGGAGGGTCAGCTTCGGGCGCCGTCGACTGCGGCCGTCGCGGCCTTGAAGAAGGGGACGGCAGCCTTCGGGGCATCCGCGACCGCGGATGCTGCGAGGTGGAAGGCGTACCGGAACATGACGCCGATCCTCGCCGACGCTTTGTCCCACGTCGAATGGTTTTTTATGGCACGGGAGTTCGAGTACCGGTTCCGTCTTCTACGGCCCGACGTTGCGGAGCGCCTCGCGCACGGACAGCGGCGCGAGGCGTCGCCGGTGCTCGGTCACGAAGGCGCGTACGGCGTCGGGGTCGGTCTTGGCGTACTCGCGCAGGCACCAGCCGATGGCCTTGCGGACGAAGAAGTCGCCGTGGCCGGACTGGCGCAGGCAGTAGCCGAAGAGGCGGTCGGTGTCGGTGCGTTCCCTGTAGCGCAGTTGGTGGAGCAGGGCGGCGCGGACCAGCCAGAGGTCCTCGTCCGCGCTCCAGGCGTCCATGTCGGCCGTGAGGCCGCGGTCGGCCGCGACCAGCCCTCCGACGACGTGCGCGGCGAGCAGGTCGACGGTGTCCCACCACGGCACCGTCGTGAGCAGCTGCCGGACCACGGGCAGGAAACCGGAAGAGCAATGCGTCACATACCGGCGCAGGTAATCGACGGCGAAGTAGTGGTACTCGCGCTCGGGCAGCCGCCAACAGCGCAACGCGACCGCGGTGCAGTCCGACTCGCCCGGGCGGGGCAGACCTTCCAGGACGGTGCGGGACAGGCCACGGCGAACAGGGGAGGTCAGACCCAGGAAGGGCGCCACGTCCTTCATGTACGCCCGCAGGGCCACGGCCCGCTCGGGATCGGCCGCGGCGGCGTACACGACGGTGAGCCGCTCCGCCACGGTGTCGGCGAGAGGGCTGCGCGGCACGTCCGGGATTTCCTTGGCTGTGACGCTCATGAGACGCACCATACGGCGATCACACACATTTGTCGGTTAGTGTCACCGGATGTTCGATGCCACCACCCGCTCTGGGGGCACCGCCACGGTCTCTCCCCGGACCGCAGCAACGGAGCTCGCCGTCGCCACCGCCGCCGGGCCGGTCGCGCCGGCCGCACCGACCGGCTTCGCCGCCCGCGTGACGAGAGTCCTGCTCTCTCCGTGGTCCCGCTTCTCCCTGCTCGTCGCCCTGCTCGCGTCGGCCGCGACCGCCGTTCTGCTGTTCCAGCCGCAGCAGTTGCTGACCGACGGCTGGCCGCCGCAGCTCGGGGGTGCCGCGGCGGCGGTCGCGTACGCGGTGGCGTACGGACTGTGCACCGTCGCCTTCGTGCCGCGTCCGCTGCTGAACCTGGCCGCGGGTGCCCTGTTCGGTTCCCAGCTGGGCCTCGCCTCGGCGCTGGCGGGGACGGTGCTCGGCGCCGGAATCGCCTTCTGCCTCGGCCGGATGCTGGGCCAGGAGGCGCTGCGCCCGCTGCTGCGGGGCAAGTGGCTGAAGGCCGCGGACGGGCAGCTCAGCCGGCACGGTTTCCGCTCGATGCTGGCGGCGCGGCTGTTCCCCGGGGTGCCGTTCGCCGCCGCCAACTACTGCGCGGCCGTCTCCCGTATGGGCCTGCTGCCCTTCCTGCTGGCGACCGCACTGGGGTCGATCCCCAACACCGCCGCCTACGTCGTCGCCGGCGCCCGTGCCTCGACGCCGACCTCCCCCGCCTTCCTGATCGCGCTGGCCTGCATCGCCCTGCCCGGGCTGGCCGGCGCGGTGGTGGCCTGGCGCAAGCGGAACCAACTGCGCGGACGCTGACGGGGCGTTACACCGCTTCCAGGACCATCGCGTTGGCGAGCCCGCCCGCCTCGCACATCGTCTGCAGGCCGTAACGGGCGCCGCGCTCGTGCATGGCGTGGACGAGCGTCGTGGTGAGCCGGGTGCCGCTCGCGCCGAGGGGATGGCCGAGGGCGATCGCCCCGCCGTGCACGTTCACCCGGTCGAGGTCGGCGCCGGTCTCCTGCTGCCAGGCCAGCACCACGCTCGCGAAGGCCTCGTTGACCTCGAACAGGTCGATGTCGCCGAGGGACAGCGACGCCCTGCGCAGCACCTTCTCGGTGGCCGGGACCACGCCCGTCAGCATCAGCAGCGGGTCGGAACCGGTGACGGCGAAGCTGTGCAGGCGGGCGAGCGGGCGCAGGCCGAGGCGGGCGGCGGTCTCGCTCGACGTGATCAGCACGGCCGAGGCGCCGTCGTTGACCGGGCTGGCGTTGCCCGCGGTGACGTTCCACTCGATCTGCGGGAAGCGCTCGGCGAAGGCCGGGTCGTGGTAGGCGGGCTTGAGGCCGGCGAGGACCTCGACGCTGCTGGTGGGGCGTACGCACTCGTCGCGCGAGACGCCGTCGAGGGGCGCGATCTCGGCGTCGAAGCGACCGTTGCCCCAGGCCGCGGCGGCCTTCTGATGGGAGGCGACGGCGAAGGCGTCCATCCGCTCCCGCGTGAGCGACCACTTGGCGGCGACCAACTCGGCGCTGACGCCCTGCGGGACGAGTCCCTCCGGGTAGCGGGCGGCGACGCCGGGGCCGAAGGGATCCTTGCCGGGCGGCACGTTTGACCACATCGGCACCCGGCTCATCGACTCGACCCCGCAGGCGACGACGAGGTCGTACGCCCCTGCCATGACGCCCTGCGCGGCGAAGTGGACGGCCTGCTGGGAGGAGCCGCACTGGCGGTCCACGGTGGTCGCGGGGACGGACTCGGGGAAGCCGGCCGACAGGAGGGCGTAGCGGGTGGTGTTCATGGCCTGCTCGCCGACCTGGTCGACGGTGCCGCCGATGACGTCGTCGATCAGCACCGGGTCGACACCCGACCGCTCGACGAGGGTGCGCAGCGTGTGCGCGAGGAGTTCCACGGGATGGACGTGCGCGAGGGCGCCGTTCGGCCTGCCCTTGCCCATGGGGGTGCGTACGGCTTCGACGACGACTGCGTCACGCATGGTGCGGACCTCCGATGGCCGGCGACTACCAGTGAGTAGGAAATCTGGACTCACCATAGCTCGACGAGTTGGAAAAACAAACCCTCAATTAGACTGACGCCATGGCCGCCGCCCCCAAGAACCCGCGCCCCTGCTCGATCGCCGACGCCCTGGCGCTCGTAGGCGAGAAGTACTCCCTGCTCGTCCTGCGCGAGGTGTGCCTCGGCAACGGCCGCTTCGACCAGCTGGTACGCAACATCGGCGCCCCGCGCGACATCCTCGCCACCCGGCTGCGGCGGCTCGTCGACGCGGGGATCCTGACCAGGCAGCCGTACAGCGAACGCCCGCAGCGCTTCGAGTACCGGCCCACCAGGGCGGGACTTGAGCTGGAGCCGGTCCTGATGACCCTCATGGAATGGGGCGACCGGCACCTTCGCGCGGACGACGACCGCCCCATGGTGATCGAGCACGCCTGCGGCAGCGAACTCGTCCCGCAGGTGACCTGCCGGGCCTGCGGCGACACCGTCCGGCACGAGGACTTGACCGCCCATCCGCAGGCCCCCGGCTGGACGGTGACGGGCCCGACGGCGGCCCAGTAGCCCTTCCACCCCTGTGGGCTGATCTTCACTTTGGGGCGCTACGCTGCCCCTCGGCACGCCTGATCCTGATCACCGCACACGGTGCTTCGGCGTGCCCGTCGCCCGTTTCTCGATCGGCACTTGGACCCCGTAACCTCATGTCTTGGTTTGAATCACTCATCCTCGGACTCGTCCAGGGGCTGACCGAGTTCCTCCCCGTGTCCTCCAGCGCGCACCTGCGTCTGACCGCGGCGTTCTCCGGCTGGCACGACCCGGGCGCGGCCTTCACGGCGATCACCCAGATCGGCACCGAGGCAGCCGTGCTCATCTACTTCCGCAAGGACATCGGGCGGATCATCTCGGCGTGGACGCGGTCGCTGACCGACAAGTCGATGCGGCACAACCCCGACGCACGCATGGGCTGGCTCGTGATCGTCGGCTCGATCCCGATCGGCGTGCTCGGTCTGACGCTGAAGGACCAGATCGAGGGCCCGTTCCGCGACCTGCGGATCACGGCGACCATGCTCATCGTCGTCGGGGTGATCATCGGCATCGCGGACCGGATGGCCGCGCGGGACGAGAAGGGCGGCCGGCACCGCGCGCCCAAGCAGCGCAAGGAACTGGAGAACCTGAGCGTCCGCGACGGCCTGATCTACGGTCTCTGCCAGGCGGCGGCCCTCGTCCCCGGCGTCTCCCGCTCCGGAGCGACCATCAGCGGCGGCCTCTTCATGGGCTACCGCCGCGAGGCGGCGGCCCGTTACTCGTTCCTGCTCGCGATCCCGGCGGTGCTCGCCTCCGGCCTGTTCGAGCTCACGGACGCGATGGAGAGCGACCACGTCTCCTGGGGACCGACGCTGTTCGCGACCGTCATCGCCTTCGCCACCGGGTACGTGGTCATCGCCTGGTTCATGAAGTTCATCTCGACCAAGAGCTTCATGCCGTTCGTCTGGTACCGCATCGCGCTCGGCATCGTCATCATCGCCCTGGTCGCGACGGGCGCCCTCAGCCCGCACGCCGCGGAGTCGGCCGGCTGACCGCAACCACTTCTGTAGCCGTCCGGTAGCGCACTGTCAGTGCTTGCCCCTAGGCTTGTCCGCATGTCCCCCAATTCCGTGACTCCTGGTTCCGTGCGGTCCGCCGCGGAGCTGAACGACCAGATCCGTGCGCTGTGGCGGCGTGCGGGCGGGACCCTGTCGGCGCAGGAGCGTGTGGAGTACGAGTTGCTGGTGGTCGAGTGGGCGACCGCGATCCGCGGCGAGGTCATCAAGGCGGCCTGACCGGCCGGGGCGGTCAGCGCCCGCCGGCCACCCTGAGCACCGTCCCCGTCGTGTACGACGCGTCGGGCGACATCAGCCAGGCGATCGCCGCGGCGATCTCCTCCGCCCGGCCCGCGCGCCCCAGCGGAACGGCGGACCCCATCCGCCGGGCACGCTCCGGGTCGCCCATCGCGGCGTGCATCTCGGTGTCGACGACCCCGGGGGCGACCGCGTTGACGCGGACCCCGTCCGGGCCGAGCTCCTTGGCGAGGCCCAGGGTCAGGGCGTCGACGCCCGCCTTGCTCGCCGCGTAGTGCACGTACTCCCCGGGGCTGCCGATGGTCGCGGCGCCCGACGACACGTTCACGATCGCGCCGCTCCCCCGCGCGGTCATCAACTGCGCGGCGCGCCGGGCACACAGCAGCACGCCGAGCAGATTGACGTCGAGAACCCGGCGCAGGGTCGCGGTGTCCCTGTCGGCGAGCCGCCCCAGCGGTCCGGTCACCGCCGCGTTGTTCACCAGCCCCGTCACCGGCCCGAGCCGCTCCTCCGCGACCTCGAAGAGCCGCTCGACGTCGGCCTCGACCGACGTGTCCGCCCGGACCGCGAGACCGCGGCCGCCGGCCTCACGCACCCCCGCGGCGACCGCCTCCGCCGCCCCCGAGTCCCGGACATGGCCCACGACGACGTCGTGCCCGTCCGCCGCGAGCCGCAGGCAGGCCGCCGCGCCGATCCCCCGGCTGCCGCCGGTGACCACCGTGATGGGACGCTCCATGAGTACCTCCGCAGAAGATCGTCGCAGGACCGAGAGGCGCGCGTTCCGCCTATTTGATCGATCATCGATCATCTTAGGCGAGGCCACGCTTCCCCGGACCCGGACATCTGATGTGATCAACTGCAATCCGCCCTCGTCGAGCGCGCACACTGAAGAGACCACGGGGTAGGGAGGCGCCTATGAAGACGCTCGACCGCCTGCTCGCCTCCCCGTGGCGGCGCTCGGCCGCCGCCGCGGTGGCCGGCGCGCTGCCCGTGCTCGCCTTTCCGGGGCCGGCCCTGTGGTGGTGGGCCTGGGTCGCGCTGGTGCCCTGGCTGCTGCTGGCCCGCACCGCGCCGACCTGGAAGCGGGCGGCGTACGACGGGTGGTGCGGCGGGTTCGGATTCATGCTGGCCATGCATCACTGGCTGCTGCCCAACCTGCATGTGTTCACGTTCGTCATCGCCGCGCTGCTCGGCGTGCTGTGGGCGCCGTGGGGCTGGCTGGTGCGCCGGCTGCTGGGCGGGGCGCCGTCGGTCCGCAGGGTCGCCGCGTCGCTCGTGGTGCTGCCGTCGGGCTGGCTGGCGGTGGAGCTGGTCCGTTCCTGGGAGGGACTCGGCGGCCCCTGGGGCGTCCTCGGCGCGAGTCAGTGGCAGGTGGCGCCGGCGCTGCGGCTCGCCTCGGTGGGCGGGGTGTGGCTGCTGAGCTTGCTGGTGGTGGCCGTCAACGTCGCCTTCGCCGTGCTCGTCGCCGTCCGCCGGGCCCGGGTGCCCGCACTGGCCGGGCTGGTCGCCACCGCCGCCGCCACCTCCGCGGCCTGGCTCTGGTCACCGCGCCCCGATGCCGGCGAGCGGGCCGCGATCGCCGTGGTGCAGCCGGGGATCGTCGCCGGCCGGGACAGTGCCGACCGGCGCTTCGACCGCGAGGAGGAGCTGACCCGCCGGCTGGCCGACCGGGACCTCGACCTGATCGTCTGGGGCGAGAGCAGCGTCGGCTTCGACCTGGACGACCGGCCCGACCTGGCAGGTCGGCTCACGGCGCTGTCGCGGGAGACCGGCGCGGACATCCTGGTCAACGTGGACGCGCGGCGCTCCGACAAGCCCGGCATCTACAAGAGCTCGGTGCTCGTCGGCCCCGACGGCCCGACCGGCGAGCGGTACGACAAGATGCGGCTCGTCCCGTTCGGCGAGTACGTCCCGGCCCGCTCACTGCTCGGCTGGGCCACCTCCGTCGGCGAGGCGGCGGGCGAGGACCGCAGGCGGGGCTCCGAGCAGGTGGTGATGGACGTCGGGGACGGGCTGCGGATCGGCCCGATGGTGTGCTTCGAGAGCGCGTTCCCCGACATGAGCCGCCGGCTCGCCGCCGACGGCGCCGAGGTGCTGCTCGCCCAGTCGTCGACGTCGACCTTCCAGCACACCTGGGCGCCCGAGCAGCACGCCTCGCTCGCCGCGCTGCGCGCCGCCGAGACCGGCCGCCCGATGGTGCACGCGACCCTGACCGGCGTCTCCGCCGTCTACGACGCCAACGGCGCCCGGATCGGGTCGTGGCTCGGTACCGACGCGAGCGCGTCGCGGGTGTACGAGGTGCCGCTCACGCACGGCAGCACGCCCTACGTCCGCTACGGCGACTGGACACCGCACGCCGCGCTGCTGACCCTCGCGGCCTGGGCCGCCGCCGAGGGTGTACGGGCGGTGCGGCTCAGGCGGAGCGCTCCGCGACCGCCCGCACCACCCGCTCGCACAGCTCATGGGTCTCAAGCGCGTCCCGGGCACTGAGCACCTTGCCGGCGCGCACGGCGTCGAGGAAGGCGAGCACCGCCTGCTCGATGCCGCGCTGGCGGGCCACCGGGACCCAGTCGCCGCGCCGCCGCACACTCGGCTGGCCCTTGTGGTCGATCACCTCGGCGAGGTTGACCACCTGGCGCTTGGTGTCCTGGCCGGACACCTCCAGGATCTCCTCCGCCGAACCGCTGAGCCGGTTCATGACGCCGAGCGCGGTGAAACCGTCCCCGGCGAGCTGGAGCACGACGTGGTGGAGCAGACCGTCCTGGACGCGGGCGCGGACGGTCACGTCGTCGACCGGTCCCGGCGCCAGGAAGCGCAGTGTGTCGACGACGTGGATGAAGTCGTCGAGGATCATCGTGCGCGGTTCCTCGGGCAGGCCTATGCGGTTCTTCTGCATGAGGATCAGCTCGCGCGGGTGCTCGGCGCACTGCGCGTACCCGGGGGCGTGGCGCCGGTTGAAGCCGACGGCGAGGCCGGTGTTCCGCTCCTCGGCGAGGGCCACCAGGCGCTCGGAGTCGGCGAGTTCGTAGGCGAGCGGCTTGTCGACGTAGGTCGGGACGCCGGCTTCCAGCAGCCGGGTCACGATCTCGGGGTGGACGGCCGTCGGCGCGTGCACGAAGGCGGCGTCGAGGCCCTCGGCGAGGAGCAGGTCGAGGTCGGCGTGGCGCTGCCCGTCCGCGAGGCGCAGTCCGTCGGCGACGCGGGTGAGCGTCGCCGGGGTGCGGGTCTGCAGGTGCAGTTCGACCCCGGGCAGCGTGGCGAGTACCGGCAGGTAGGCCTTCTGCGCGATGTCGCCGAGTCCGATGACGCCGACCTTCACGGGGTGTGCTCCTCTAACGCTCGCCGACCTGGGTCTGGGGGGAAGCATACGGCTGCTGCGGGGGCCGCCAGTCGGCGATGCCGTCGAAGCCGCGTAGGAAGAGCGCCGGTCCGGCCTTGGACAGCGCGGCGATCGCGGTGTCGCGTACGGCGATCCCGGCGCGGTTGGTCATCAGGTTGAGCCGGGCGACCCTGACGGCCTGGCGGACGACGCCGGTCGTACGGGGCAGGCGCGCGGCGGTGTAGGCGGCGAGGTCGTCGTGGTGGTGGGCGAGCACGATCGCGTCCTCGATGGCCTGGTTGCCGCCCTGGCCGAGGGTCGGCGGCATGGCGTGCGCGGCGTCCCCGACGAGGGCGGCCCTGCCCCGGTGGTGGGCGGGCAGGGGCTCCGCGATGTAGTGGACGTCGTGGCGCAGTACGTCCTCGGGGCGGGCGGCGGCGAGGACGGCGGGGATCGGGTCGTGCCAGTCGCCGTACCGGTGCAGCAGCTCCGCCTTCTCGTCGGCCGCGTGTCCGCCCGCCGGGGTGACGGCGGCGGCGTAGGCGTAGACCCGGCCGTCCTTGAGCGGATGCGTGCCCCAGATGCGGCCCCGGCCCCAGGTCTCGTGGGAGGCGAACTCGGCGCCGGGCACCGGGATCACCACGCGCCAGGTCGTGAAGCCGGAGTAGACGGGGCCCGGGTGGTGCGGGTACAGCGTGCCGCGTACGGCGGAGTGGATGCCGTCGGCTCCGACGACCAGGTCCGCCTCCAACTCGCCGTCGGGGGTGCGCACCCGGGCCGGCTGGTCGCTGTCACCGGGGTCGGCGAGCATCGCGTCGGCGGCGGTGCGGACGGCGTCGGGCGGCAGTCGCGCGGCCAGCCGGTCGATGAGGGTGGCCCGGTGCAGCAGCACGAGCGGTCCCCCGAACCGGGCCGCCGCGGCCTCGGCGCTGGAGCGGGAGAGCCAGCGCCCGCCCGGTGTGCGCAGGCCTCCGTCGCCCTGCCAGGCGGCCAGGTCGCGGATCTCGTCGCCGAGACCGATGACGTCCAGGGCGCGCAGGGCGTTGGGCGACAGGGAGATGGCCGCGCCGATCGGCTGGAGCGAGGGGGCGCGTTCCAGGACGGTGACCCGCAGGCCGCGGCCGTGCAGGGCCGCCGCCGCGGTCAGACCGCCGATTCCGCCGCCGATCACGACGGCCTGCCGTGTCCGTGTCATGGCTGCTCCTCGCACTCGCCACCCACCCACTCGCTAACTACAGCTGTAGTGAACCTTCCGCCTCGACTGTACTACAGCCGTAGTGAGGCAGGTAGGTTGAGCTCCATGTCCGCACGCACCGCACCTCCCGTGCCCCCCGCCGACGGGGCTTCCCGCGCCGAGCTCGTCGCCGACGCCGCTCTGGCCCTGCTCGCCGAGCGCGGGATGCGCGGGCTCACGCACCGTGCGGTCGACGAGGCGGCCGGACTCCCCCAGGGCTCCACGTCCAACCTCGCGCGGACCCGGCAGGCGCTCCTGGAACTGGCGGTGCGGCGCCTGGCCGACCGGGAGGCACGGGTGCTGGGACTGAACGAGATGCCGGACCCTCGCCACGGCCTGGACGCGCTGGTGGACGCGCTGGCACTGGCGACGCACCGCGCCCTGACCCGCAACCGCGCGCTGACGCTGGCCCGGTACGAACTGGCCCTGGAGGCCACGCGCCGCCCGGAGCTACGAGCCCACTTCGACGCGGCGGGCGCCCGCTTCCGGGAGCAACTCGGCGCCCTCGTCACGGCGATGGGCTCGGCCGACCCGGCACGCCATGTGCTGTCCCTGGTCGCCTGGGCGGACGGGCTGATGTTCAGCTGCGTGGCCGGGACCTTCCACGCGGAGGTGCCGAGCCTCCATGAGGTGCGGGCCGACCTGCGCGAGGTGCTGGACGGCATGCTGGGCGGCTGAAATCTCCTGGTGGGCGGGGGTCTTCATCAGCGAGGATGCCGGCATGACGACCGAACGCCGCGAACCCGCCGTGGACGCCGACGAACGCACCATGCTGGAGGGCTGGCTGGAGTACCACCGGCAGACCCTCGCGTGGAAGTGCGAGGGCCTCACCGACGCCCAGCTCAGGACCGCCTCCGTGACCCCGGCCACGTTGTCCCTGATGGGGCTGGTGCGGCACATGGCCGAGGTGGAGCGGAGCTGGTACCGCAGGGTGCTGGCGGACGAGGACGCGGACCCGATCTACTACAGCGACGAGAACCCGGACGGCGAGTTCCGGCTGACCGAGGCGGACACCTGGCAGGAGGCCCACGCCACCTGGCAGGCCGAGATCGAGGCCGCCCGGCGCAACGCGGCCGACGTCCCCCTCGACGCACCGACCCGCGGTCTGCACCGGCGCACCGGCGAGCGCTACACCCTGCGCTGGATCCACACCCACATGATCGAGGAGTACGCCCGCCACAACGGGCACGCCGATCTGATCCGCGAGAGCCTCGACGGCGCCACGGGCGACTGACGTCACCCTCGGCGGCCCCGGGGCCTCCGTACGGGGCCGGAGATCACCCGTGCGGGGCAACCTCCGCTTGTCCGGCACCGTGGACGGGGCCCGACCCAGCAGAGTGGCGCGGGTGCATCGAACGACGACCACCGCAACGCTTCTGGTGACCGTGGCGGTCTCGGCCCTGACCGGCTGTACGACGGTCCAGGGCCCGACCGCGGCCGACCCGTCGGCGACCGGCGCCCACTCCTCGGCGCCGCGCCCGGACGGTCCGTCCGAGCCCCGGGTCGTTCAGGCCCCGGCCCGTGAGGCGCTGGAGATGATCGGCCCCTCCCGGACCCCGGACCACGCGTCCGGCGAGCCGCGCCGTACGGCGTCCCCGGAGGCGGCCCCACCGCAGCGGAAACCCCCCGCCGCCCGCGCCCGTCCGGAACAACAGCCGCGGCCCGCCCGCCCCAGGACACCGGAGCGGGAGCAGGGCCGGGAGCGATCTCGCGTCGAGGTCCCCGACATTCCCCGGCCGACCGGCCGGGGCAGCGGCGAGAGCGCCGACGTGTGCTCGCTCGGCAAGCAGTACGGCGGCTGGCGACCGGGCAGCCCCGAGGCGGTCATCTGCGAGCAGGCGTACGGCCACTGAGCGCGCACGCGTGGCGCGGCGGGCCGGGACTACGGCCGCTGCCGTGGCGGCCCCCACCGCCCGTCGGGTCGGTCCGGCGGCCCGTCCGGGGCGGGGCCGGTGCCGCCGAGCCGTTGCTCCAGCCGGTCGATGGCCGCGCGTACGCCCTCGCCGTAGCGGTCGGGCGCGAGGGACGCCGCCGCCCAGCGGGCGCGCCGCAGGTGTACGCGGGCGGCCTCGCGGTGGCCGAGCCGGTCGTAGTCGGCGGCGAGGTTCAGATGCAGCGAGGGGTAGAGGGCGCGCGCGGCGAGGGTGCCCTCGTGCCGATCGGCGGGCCGGTCGGCGGGCCGGTCCCCGAAGCGATCCTCCGTGAGTTCCTCGGCCGCCGACAACGCCCGCAGGTCCCAGGCCAGTTCGTCCCCCGGGTCGTCCTGGGTGTCGGCCAGGTAGTGGGCCAGGGTGCAGCGGTGCAGCGGGTCGCCGTGCTCGCCGATCTCCGCCCACAGACCGAGGAAGCGGTGGCGGGCCTCCTCGCGGTCGCCCGCGTGGTGCAGCATGACGACCTGCCCGATCCGCGTCAGCACGGCGTCCGGCGCCGCCTGCTCCTGTCCCTTGGCCACCGCGTCCTCCGTGCCCGTCGTCGGCTGTCCTCGACGACGCTAACCGCACATACCGGTAATCCCGGTCAGGCGGCCCGTGACGCGCGCGGGCCGGTCGGTGGCCGACCGGCCCGCCCGTCGGCTCAGCCCAGGTTCGGGAGGGTCCAGTCGATCGGCTCGTGGCCCTGCTTCGCGACCGCCTCGTTGATCTGCGTGAACGGACGGGAGCCGAAGAACTTCTTCGCCGACAGCGGCGAGGGGTGCGCGCCCTTGACCACCACGTGCCGCGTCTCGTCGATCAGCGGCAGCTTCTTCTGCGCGTAGTTGCCCCACAGCACGAACACCGCCGGGTCGGTGCGGTCGGCCACCGCGCGGATCACCGCGTCGGTGAACAGCTCCCAGCCGCGGGCCTTGTGCGAGTTCGCCTCGCCGGCCCGGACCGTGAGCACCGCGTTGAGCAGCAGGACGCCCTGCTGCGCCCACGGCATCAGATAGCCGTTGTCCGGAATCGGGGTGTCCAGCTCCGCCTGCAGCTCCTTGTAGATGTTCCGCAGGGACGGCGGCACCTTCACACCGGGCCGGACCGAGAAGCACAGCCCGTGACCCTGCCCCTCGCCGTGGTACGGGTCCTGCCCGAGGACCAGCACCTTCACCCGGTCGTACGGCGTGGCCTCCAGCGCGGCGAAGACCTCCTCGCGCGGCGGGTAGACGGGGCCGTTCGCCCGCTCCTCCTCGACGAACTCCGTCAGCTCCTTGAAGTAGGGCTTCTGCAGTTCGTCGCCCAGCACCTCGCGCCAGGACTCGGGCAGCATGGCGGTGTCGGTCACGTCAACTTCCTTACGCTGTGCGGTCGCTTCCGGTCCTGAGGAACCTACCGGCGACCACTGACAACGGGCGCGCCCGCCCGCGCGTACCGGCGCCTACCAGCTGGTCTTCCGGTACAGCTGCCACATCATCATGATGGTCGAGGGGTCCATGGCCCGCTCCGCGCCCGAGATGTCCGTGCTGGCGGCCACGTACTGCTTGCCCTGCCACAGCGGCAGCAGCCGGGCGTCGTCCACGAGGATCTGCTGCGCCCGCTCGAACTCCTTCTCCACGTTGGCGCGGTCGCTCTCCCGGCGTGAGCGCGGCAGCAGCTCGCCGGTGATCTCCGGTGCGAGGTAGGGGGTGCCGAGGGCGTTCTGCTTGCCGACGAAGGGCGCGATGAAGTTCTCCGCGTCCGGGAAGTCGGGGGACCAGCCGCGCCCGAACACCGGGTACTCGCCCTTCTGGTAGCCCTCGACGTACGTCTTCCACGGGCGGCTCTTGAGGGTGACCGTGAACAGGTCGGAGGCTTCGAGCTGGCGCTTGATCTCCTTGAACTCCAGCGCCGTCTCGGAGCCGTAGCGGTCGCTGGTGTACCAGAGGGTGAGCGGGACGGGCTCGGTGATGCCGGCGTCGGTGAGGATCTCGCGGGCCTTGGGGACGCTGGGGTCGCCGTAGTCGTCGAAGAAGCCCGTGGTGTGGCCGGTCAGGCCCTTGGGGACCATCGAGTACAGCGGGTCGACGGTGTCCTGGTAGATCTTGTGGGCGATCGCGGCCCGGTCGATCACCTGGGCGACGGCCTGGCGCACTTCCTTCTTGCCCGCCCACGGGTCCTCGGGGTTGAAGACGAGGTAGCGGATCTCCGTGCCGCTGCCCTCGACCAGCTGGAGGTCCTCGTCCTTGCTGGTCCTGCCCTGCAGCGTGATGACGTCGTCGGCCGCGAGACCGCGGTAGGTGACCTGGATCTCCCCGTCGCGCAGCGCCTTCACCATGCCGGCGGAGTCCTTGAAGTAGCGGACGGTGACCGCGTCGTTGTGGCGGTCGGCGAAGCCCTTGTAGCGGTCGTTGCGGACCAGTTCGGCCCGCTCGCCGTCCTCGTACGACTCGAGCGTGTACGGGCCGGAGCCGACGACCTTGCCGTCCTCGCGCAGGGCGTCGGCCGGGTAGCCGCCGGGTTCGACGATCGACATGGCGGGCGTGGCGAGCACGAACGGGAAGGTGGCGTCGGGCTTGTTGAGGTGGAAGACCACCTCGCGCTCGCTCGGCGCCTGGACGCGGTCGAGGCTGCCCAGCAGACCGGCGGGACCGCCGTTGACGTTGATGTCCTTGATCCGGTCGATCGAGTGCTTGACGGCCTGGGCGTCCAGCGCGTCCCCGTTGGAGAAGGTCAGGCCCTCGCGCAGCTCGCAGCGGTACACCTGGTTCGTGGAATCCGTGAACGCGCACTGCTCGGCGGCGTCGGGCTCGGGCGCGGTCGCACCGTTGGGATAGCTGAGCAGGGTCTGGTAGATGTTGCGGAACAGCTCCCACGAACCGTCCCACGAAGCGGCCGGATCCAGCGTGCTGGGCGCGCTGGTCGTCCCCACCACGATCGGCCCCTCGTCCTCCGAACTGTCGGACGACAGGATGCCGCAGCCGGTGACCAGCGACGATATGGACACGATGGCCGCCACCCGCCGCAGGCCTCGGTTCCGGTTGAACACGCGCACGCTCCTCGATCTGCCGTACCAAGGGTCGGCAGACCATACCGCAGCGCCACGCCACCTGAACCCCCTTCTGAACAGGGGTTTTGATCATTTGGCGATGACTACGTTGTCATCGCCCCCGTGGTCTCGAAACGCGGACACGGGCGCCGTTTTCGTCGACGGCGCCCGTGTCCGGGATCGATCTTGGGGTCGGCGACAGCCGATATCAGGCCACGCCGGCGTTCAGGAAGATGCCGCCGTCGACGACGAGCGTCTGACCGGTGACCCAGGCGGACTGCTCCGAGGTGAGGAACGCGGTGGCGCCGCCGATGTCGGAGGGCACACCGAGCCGGCCCAGCGGGTAGGCCGCGGCTGCCTCCTCCTCGCGGCCCTCGTACAGGGCGGCGGCGAACTTGGTCTTCACGACGGCCGGGGCGATCGCGTTGACCCGCACCCCCGGCGCGAACTCGTGCGCCAGCTGAGCGGTGAGGTTGATCAGCGCGGCCTTGCTGACGCCGTAGGCGGCGATGAAGGGCGAGGGCGACAGGCCCGCGACGGAGGCGATGTTGACGATCGCGCCGCCGTTGTCCTTCTGCCAGGCGTGCCAGGTGCGCTGGGCGAAGCCGAGCGCCGAGACCACGTTGGTCTCGAAGACCTTGCGCGCGACGTTCAGGTCGAGGTCGGCGATCGGCCCGAACACCGGGTTGGTGCCGGCGTTGTTCACCAGGAAGTCGACGCGGCCGAAGGCCTCCATCGTGCGCTCGACGGCGACGGCCTGGTGGGCCTCGTCGTGCGCCTTGCCCGCGACGCCGATGACCCGGTCGGCGCCGAGCTTGTCGACGGCCTCCTTCAGGGCGTCCTCGTTGCGGCCGGTGATGCAGACGCGGTCGCCGCGCGCGACGAGCGCCTCGGCGACGCCGTAGCCGATGCCGCGGCTGGCGCCCGTGACGAGCGCGACCTTGCCGGAGAGTCCGGGGAGTTCAGTCATGTCAGTGGTCCCTAGTCCCAGTGGTCCCTAGTGCCAGTGTTCCCTAGTCTCCGTGTGCCCTAGTCGAGCGGTCCGCCGGCCACGTACAGCACCTGGCCGGAGACGAAGCCGGCCGCCTCGCCGGTGAAGAAGGCGATGGCGTTGGCGATGTCGTCGGGCTCGCCGACACGCGCGACCGGGATCTGGGTGGCGGCGGCGGCCTTGAAGTCGTCGAAGCCCATGCCGACGCGGTCGGCGGTGGCCTTGGTCATCTCCGTGGCGATGAAGCCGGGGGCGACGGAGTTGGCGGTGACGCCGAACTTGCCGAGCTCCTTGGCGAGGGTCTTGGTGAAGCCCTGGAGACCGGCCTTGGCGGCGGAGTAGTTGACCTGACCGCGGTTGCCGAGCGCGGAGGACGAGGACAGGTTGACGATGCGGCCGAAGCCGGCGTCCACCATGTGCTTCTGGCAGGCCTTCGACATCAGGAAGGCGCCGCGCAGGTGCACGTTCATGACGGTGTCCCAGTCGGAGGCGCTCATCTTGAACAGCAGGTTGTCGCGCAGCACGCCCGCGTTGTTGACGAGGATCACCGGCGCGCCCAGTTCCTCGGCGATCCGCGCGACGGCCGCCTCGACCTGCGCCTCGTCGGAGACGTCGCAGCCGACCGCGATCGCCTTGCCGCCGGCGGCGGTGATCTTCTCGACGGTGTCCTTGCAGGCCGCCTCGTCGAGGTCGATGACGGCGACGGCACGGCCCTCGGCGGCCAGTCGTACGGCGGTGGCGGCACCGATGCCGCGCGCGGCTCCGGTGACTACGGCGACCCGCTGCTCAGTGGTGGACATTGCTGCTTCTCCTCGTCCTGGGGATGCGGCCCATGCGGAGCGTCGCGGGGCGCCCGGTGGTGAGCGACCGCTTAGTACCTTCCGCAGACGTGACGCTAGAAGCCCTGGCACCCGGTGTCAACGGGACACCGGGCCGGTGTGATCCATTACCTCGGCTCCCCACGTGCGTCAGCACGCCCGCCCACCCGATCGGCCCACCGCTGCGGGCCCGCACGCCACCGGCGTCCTAGCGTCGAAGCGCGAGCCACTCGTGGCCGGAAAAGGAGGCGTCCATGCGCCGTCGTACCGGGGCCGCAGGCATAGCCGTCGCGATCGCCGCGATCGTGCCGCTGGCCTACCCCGCACACCCCCAGGAGTCGGACTCCTGGAATCTCACCCGCCAGAAGGCGTCCCAGCCCGTCAGCGACAGTGAACCGGTCGACCCGGACCCGTTCGCCCCTGACTCCCTCGCTCCGGACGCACTCGCTCCGGACGCACTCTCCGAAGACCCGTCCGACGGGAGTCGACCCGACGGCAGCGGAGCCGACGGCAGCGGACCCGACGAAGGCCGGCTCGACCAGGGCGCCCTCGACACGGGCCGGCTCGACGAGTACCGGCCCGACGAGGGCGGGATCGGCGAAGGCGGATTCAACGAGGGCGAATTCGACGAAGGCGGAATCGACTCTGGTCGACCCGATCAGGGCGGAAACGGCCAGGGCGGAAACGGCCAGGACGTCGGCCAGGGCGGCATGAACCAGAGCCGACCCGACGAGAACCGACCCGACGAGAACCGACTCGACCAGGGCGGAATCGACGCCGCCCGGAAGCCGGACGGGGGCGCGGCCGGCGGGGCGCCGCCGAGGCGGGACTCCGCCCCGACCATCTCCGCGACCTCCGTGCCGCGTCCCACCACGACCACACCGGCCCCGGTCACCACGCCGGCTCCCGCCGTCTCCCCCACCGTCGCGCCGACGCGCGGTACGCAGGGCGGGCTGGGCGGCGCGTCGGGCATCGGGCCGAGCAGCTGGGACATCGGGATCGGACTGAGCTGCGTGGCGAGCGCCATGCTGGCCGCGGCCTACGTGCTCAGGCGCCGCCGACGCGCCTGAGGCGGGGCGCGCGGGGCACGGCTACCGCACCAACAGGTCGAGCAGCCGTTCCGTCTCGGCCGCCGGGTCGGCCGTGAGGCCGGTGTGGACGGGGCCCGGCTGGACGATCGTGGAGCGGGGGGCGATCAGCCACCGGAAGCGGCGGCCGGGATCGTCACCGGCCGCCTGGCCCGCCGCGTCCCCACCGGTGCACACGCCCTCGACGGCACGCAGGGCGGCGCGCACGCCCGGCAGGTCGACGTCCGGGTCGAGGGCCAGCAACCTGCGCTCGTCGAGGTGGGTGCGGGCACCCACGTAGGACTTGCCCCGGCAGTACACGAGCACCCCGGCGTTGACGCACTCCCCGCGCTCGACGCGGGGTACGACGCGCAGCAGCGCGTACTCGAAGACGTGGCGGTCGCTCACCGGTCCCCCTGGATGCGGTCGTGGATCGTGGCGGCCCGCGCGAGCAGGGGCCGGGCGTAGGCGCGCCGGAGGTCGTCGGGCGTGGCGAAGCCGGGCTCGTCCAGCAGCCAGACGTCCGGGATCTCGGCGGTGACCTCGGCGAGGAGTTCCTCGGTGACCAGGGGGGCGAGCGCGGCGGCGGCCGGGCGGACGTCCGGCGCGAAGCGTGCGAGGGCGTGGTCGGAGGTGTCGTAGGGGCGGGCGGCGGAGGTCTCGGCGCCGGGCCAGTTGTGGTGCCAGATCATGGTCGCGCCGTGGTCGATGAGCCACACCTCGCCCCGCCACCTCAGCAGGTTGGGGTTGCGCCAGGACCGGTCGACGTTGTTCACGAGCGCGTCGAACCACACGATCCGCCCGGCCTCCTCCGGGCTCACCTCGAAGGCGAGCGGGTCGAAACCGAGCGCGCCGGAGAGGAAGTCCATGCCCAGGTTGGTGCCGCCGCTCGACTTGAGCAGTTCCTGCACCTGCTGGTCCGGCTCACCGAGGCCCAGCACCGGATCGAGGTCGACCGTCACGAGACGCGGCACCCGGAAGCCCAGCCGGCGGGCGAGTTCACCGCAGACCACCTCGGCGACGAGTGTTTTGCGTCCCTGTCCCGCGCCGGTGAACTTCAGCACGTAGGTGTCGAGGTCGTCGGCCTCGATCAGTCCCGGCAGCGAACCGCCCTCGCGCAACGGTGTGACGTAACGGGTCGCAGCGACACGTTTCAGCACTTTCCCAGGCCACCCGTCTGTTGAACCGGCTTCGGGCACGAAGCGAGCATAGTAACCGAGGGTGATCGTCGGCGGTGCGGGGCCGGCTCGCACCGCCGCTGACACGGCCGTGCCCTGTGGACGACGGTGGCTAGACCAGCGGCTCGCTCAGGTCGATGGAGCGCAGAGCCGCCGTCAGTGCCCGTTCGTCGCCGACGTCGAGGGCCGTGTCGGTCAGCTTGATGACGTGTTCGTCGCCGTGTGCCAGTGCCCGTTCGACGACCTCCTCGGCGGTGAAGGCGGCCGACGGGGTGAAGGCGACCGGGGCCTGGGGAGCGTACATCGCGGTCACCGCCGCGGACGCCGTCCACGCGGCCCGCAGGCTCGGCACCCACAGGGCAGGCGGGAGCGCGGGCAGGACTCGCAGCACCGCGTTGGGGGCCGTGGCCGCGTGGACCAGCATCGTCTTCTCGCCGTGACCGTGGGTGGCGTACCGGTGCGTGGCCGCCCGCACGAGATCGGTGAGGCGGCGCCGGGCGTCGTGCGGGTCCGTGACGGCGGCCGCCCACACCGGCAGGCCCGTGACGCGGCCGAGCCGGGCGGGGAAGCCACCGTCCCGCGTGGCGATCGGCGTCACCGCGTCCAGCGCGGCGGCCGCACTGTCGGCACCGGGCAGCGGCACGAGGTCCGCGACGGGGTGGTACCGGGCGGCCCAGTAGCCGAGACCGTGAGAGAGCTCGGTCAGCCGTGGCTCGGTGCCGTCGTCGGCCAGCAGTGTGCGCACGGCGTGGCCCACCCGGATCACCGGGTGGGTCGAGCCGCCGTACAGGCCGGGCAGGAGACGGGGCCACCACTCGGTGAGCACGTCCCGCCAGGGGCGCTCGGCGATCTCGCGGCCGAAGTAGCCGATCCAGTCCGCGGCGCGGCGTGCATCGCCCAGCGCCGACCGCCAGTTGGCGGCCGTGACCCGCTCGACAACGGACGGGAACTCTTCGAGCTTGGGTGCGTACAGGTCGAGCCACCGATGCACCGAGCCGGCCTGACCGTGCGCGGCGAGGGCCTCGACGGCCATCGGTGCGTGATTGGTGAGCCGTCCGAGCCTCTCCGGACCCGAACCGTGCAGTCGCTGGAGAGCCTCGTCGAGTATGCCCGTGGTATCCATGCCGAGAACGGTAGGCGAGACGCCGCGGCGGCGTAACGGCCCGCAGTCGCATACGTAGGACATGGTTTTGGCCAGATCGTCGTCGGTCTTGGCCGGAAGGCGTTCACCGTACGACTCGACGGAATTTCCCCGGCGGCTGGATTCGATTTCCGAGAGCACCGCGAGGCCGGCCCGAAGCAGAGCTCGCGGGCCTTGTCATTCGAACGTGGGAGAAGACTGCGCACGTCCGGGTCAGTTGCCGACCCCTTCGTCAAGGACGCCGGCTTTCGCGATGAGATAGGCGAGCTGGGCGCGACTGCGGCTGTTGAAGATCTCCGACGCCTTGCGCACATGGGTTGCCACGGTTCTGACGCTCATGCCGAGCCGCCCTGCGATCGCCTCGTCGGTATAGCCGTTCACCATGAGTTGCAGGACCGATCTGCGCGTTTCGTCGGCGAGCAGCGGCGGGCGATGCGCGCCGGGCGAGTACCGAAGCGGGGTGGCGCGTTCCCAGGCATGCTCGAACATGGCGACGAGGTATCGGATCAGCCCCGGGTGTTCTACCGCCAAGGCGGTCTGGCTCCGCTGCTCACCGGGGTCGGGCACAAAGGCTATTCGCTGGTCGCACACGATGATCCGGTCGAATACCTCGTCCAGCGTGCGGACTTCCGCTCCCGCGGCGGAGATCTGGTCCACATAGGAGAGAGTCGGGCTGTGGGTGCGGACGGTGTGCTGGTAAATCGTGCGCTGCCGCACCCCGCGCCGGAGTGCCGGCAGGTCGCTGGCGAGGGCCTTGGCCAAGAGCTCCTGCGGCCGGCCGCCACCGGGCTGGGCGGTGAGCAGCTCCTCCCGACAGGACTCCACGGCCGAGGCGAGGGTGGTGCTGATGATGTCCGCGCCGCTGATGACACGGGCGGCCTGCACGCCGTCGTCACGGTAACTGTCGCGGTAGACCTGCTCGGCGCGGTAGATCGACGCGTGGACCGCGTCGAGTGCGTGCTGCTGGCGGTCGATGACCGCCTCCATGGGCCGCACCAGGCCGCTGGCGGCCAGCCCCGGCGGAATGGCGACCAGCCGGTTGTCGGGCGTCCGCCGCAGAAGTCCCAGGCGCGTCAGGCACTCAGGAATTTCCGGATTTATTGAGCGTCCTTTCAAAACTCGCGCATAGAAGTTCAGCCCTGTCTCGCAGATCTCAAGCACCTGGACTTTGTTCAGTATGTCCACTTTCACACACATCTGCACATCCTTCGGGTTCTGGCGATGCATGATCATGCCACAGTTTTCCCTTGGCGCAACGCCGAAGTGAGCAGCAAGATTCCAAGGGTCATCACGAAAACTCGACCCGACGTTGACGGCGGGTAAACACAGGGGGCAGCTGCATGTTCACGGAAAAGCCTTTCCACCGAGCAATCGGCGTGTTGTTCGTCTCGGTTGTCATCGCTCTCGGATCGTTCACCGCAATTCCCGAAGAGTCTCCGGCAGAGATCACTGCGTCCACCCAGCAGACGGACGACTCACAGTGGGGATGAGCCTCGGTCCGATCGAATTATTCCGCTTTTGATTCCGGCTGCAGGGTGGTCAGGTATGCGCACAGAACAGAATGAGAGCGACGTCGTCACGCCCGCCTATACCGTGCGGGTGAGGGCTCGAGTGGAGGTTCCGATCGATGTTCCCGGCCTGGGACACCGGGCGGGAACCATGGTCAGTTTTCATGGACTGCATGACGGCCGCGAGCACATCGCACTCCTTATGCCCGGGTGGGAGAAGAGGAGCGATCCGCTGGTGAGAGTGCATTCCGAATGCCTCACCGGCGACGTTTTCGGGTCGCAACGCTGTGACTGCGGTCCGCAACTCCACGAGGCGCTCGCGATCTGCTCCCACGAAGGCGGCATCATCCTGTACCTGCGGCAGGAGGGGCGCGGTATCGGGCTCTACAACAAGTTCGACGCCTACCTGCTGCAGGACCAGGGACTGGACACCTTCGAAGCGAACGCGGTGCTCAACTTCGGTCATGACATGCGGGATTACCGGGCGGCGGCGGAAATGCTCATGGCCCTGGACGTGCCCGAGATCCGCCTGCTGTCCAACAACCCGGAGAAGGGTATCCAGCTGCGTTCGCACGGCGTTGCCATATCCGAGGTCGTCACGACGGGGACGTTCGTCAACGAGAACAACCACGCCTACCTGACGGCCAAGCGCGAACGAGCCGGTCATGCGCTCGAGGTCTGAGGTGTCGGCCGCCCCCGCGGCGCCGAGGGAACTGGAGGCCATGCGTCAGGCGCTGGACCTGGCCGCGGCCGCGGTGGGATCGACCGGTACGAACCCGGCGGTCGGCTGTGTACTCCTCGACGAGGAAGGCACGACCGTCGCGACGGGCGTACACCGAGGGCCCGGTACCCCGCACGCGGAGGTCGACGCCCTGCGACGGGCACAGGGGCGGCAGCGCGGTGCCACCGCCGTGGTCACCCTGGAGCCCTGCGACCATCAGGGCCGTACCGGCCCGTGCTCCAGGGCTCTGATCGAGGCCGGGGTCCGGCGGGTCCTGTACGCGGTGGCGGACCCGAACCGGGTGGCGGCCGGCGGAGCGCGACGGCTGGCGGACGCGGGCGTCGAGGTCGTCGGCGGGGTGCTCCGGGCTCAGGCCGAGGGCGTCCTGGAGATGTGGCTCACCGCCGTACGCTCCGGGCGGCCCTTCGTCACCTGGAAGTTCGCCACCACCCTGGACGGCCGCAGTGCCGCCGTCGACGGCTCGTCCCGCTGGATCAGCTCCGCCGAGTCCCGGAGGGACGCGCACGAACTGCGCGCCCGGCACGACGCGGTCCTCGTCGGGTCGGGTACCTGGCGGGCCGACAACCCTCGGCTGGACCTGCGCCACGGCGTCGTGGGGCACCCCCCGCTGAGGGTGGCTCTGGACGCCCGCGGTGAGCTGCCTCCGGACTCCCGACTGCTGGACGGTGAGACCCCGACGCTCGTGGTGACCGAGCCCGGTGCCGAGGTCGCGAGCGTCGACGAAGCCGACGTACTGCGTCTGGACACCGACGCGCGCGGGCACTTCCCGCCCCTCGCTCTCCTGGAGGCGCTCAACGAACGCGGCGTGCGGTCCCTGCTGGTCGAGGGCGGCCCCGCACTCGCCTCCGCCTTTCTCCGCACAGGGCTCGTCGACCGTGTCGTCACCTACATCGCACCGCTGCTGCTGGGATCCGAGGGCGTCGCCGCCACCGGTGAACTGGGAGTCGGGTCGATGGGTGAGGCGCATCGCCTCCGCATCACCGCGGTGGACCGGATCGGAAGTGATCTGCGGGTCGAGCTCCGGCCCTCCGCCTCGACCAGAGGGAAACAGTGACTGGTTTTCTCCTGCCCAACGCCCGTCTCGCGCCGCGGGAGCAGCCCAGGGCCAATGCGTCGGGACTGCCCCCGGTCACGATCCTCATTCCGTTCTACCGGGAGACCGAAGAGATCCTGCGGCGTTCCGCCGGCATGCTCCCGTCCCTGGACTACCCGCACGACAGGCTGTCCGTACGCTGGCTCGTCGACGCCCGGCACCCCGAGGACGTGTCGGCCGCCGAGCGCGTCGCGGCGTCGGCGCGGGCGGGCTTCGGCGGCGAACTCCGGGTCGTGGCTGTCCCCTCGATGACACCGAAGGCGAAGGCCCTCAACCCCGCGCTGCGGGAGATCGACGACCCCATCGTCGGGATCTACGACGCGGACACGGTCCCGGACCCGGGACAGCTCCGACAGGCCGTGGCGGCGCTCGACGCCCGTGACCTCGATGTCGTCGACGCCATCGAACTGCCGGAGGCGGGCGGTGACCTGGTCAACCGGATCACGCTCGCGCAATCGGCCGCGTTCTTCGGTGCCATGGAGTACGTCAATCGCCGCACGGGCATGCACATGCTGCTCGGCAGCTCGATCTACTTCCGGCGCAAGGCCCTGAGCGAGGTCGGACCGCTGCGCGAGGACGGCGTCGAGGAACTGTACGAGTGGGCGGTGCGGGCCGCGGCCGCCGGAGTGCGCACGGGCCGCATCGTCTCCTTCTCGTACGGGACCCGCACATCGGTGGTCGGGCCCGCGCTGCGACAGCGCACTCGATGGATCCGCGGCCAACTGGACATCGGGTTCCGCTCCCTGCGCGGGGCACCGCTGCCGGCCCGGCCGCGGGCCGCCGTGGCGCTGCTGACCCTCAGCCTCCTGGCCCAGCTCAGCGTGTTGCCGACGGTGGCCGGAGCCGTGCGCTACCGCGCACTGCGCGTTCCCGCCGCCGCGCTGCTCGCGGGTGAGGCGATGCGCATCCGCAGCGTCTCCCGCGATCCGGTGTGGGAGGTGCTGCGGGTGGGCTCCGGCTGGGTTCTCCTGCTGCCGTTCGAACTCCTCGAGTCGGCCTCGGCCTGGCGCGCCGTCTGGGAGCTGGCGACCGGCCGTGACACCTGGCACAAGGTGCGCCCGGAGACGGGGAGGGACACGGCGTGATCAGTCTGGGGCTGCCCCGCATTCCGCAGCGCGGCCGCATCTTCTCCTCCGTCTTCATCGACACCTTCGGCTGGGGCCTGTTCGCCCCGCTGGCCTTCCTCTACTTCTCCTTCGGCACCGGGCTGTCCTTCTCCTCCATCGGCTCGGCGGTCAGCGCCGGCACGCTGGCGGCGCTTCCGACGGCACTGCTGGCCGGCTGGCTGGTCGACCGGTTCTCCCCGAAGACCGTGCTGGTGTCCAGCAATCTGGTCACGGCACTGGGCTACGGCCTCTACCCGTTCGCCTCCGAATGGACGCTGATCGCGGTGGCGACGTTCCTCGTCATGGCCGGAGACCGTCTGTACTGGGCGAGTTGGCCGGTGATCGTGGTGGACCTGGCATCCGGCCGCACGCTCGACGCCACCTACGCGGCGGTCGGCACCATCAAGAACTTCACCGTGGCCACCGGGGCCCTGGCGAGTTCGGCACTGACCATCGCCTTCGGCCGCGGGGCCGCGGACCTGGTGCTGGCACTGAACGTGGTCACGTCGCTCGTCGCCGCGGTGCTTTTGGCCGGGGTGCGCGTCCCGACGGACCGGCCTGCCCAGCGGGCGGAGCGGGCGGAAGATGCGGAGGGGGCGGAGGGGACGGAGGGGTCGGAGGAGCGGCACGGCTGGCGTACCGCGTTCAAGGACCACGCGTTCACCGGGTTCTGCTTCTCGTTCATGCTCCTCACCTTCGCCTGGGCACTGCCCGCGACGATCCTGCCCGCCTACGCCGTGGAGATCATGGAGCTGCCCGGCTGGGCGCCGGCTCTCTTCCTCGGGGTCAACAGCGTCGCCATCATGCTGGCGCAGATGCCCGTGACGGCGAAGGTCGCCCATGTCCCGCGGGCGCGGCTGATCGTGCGGGCCGGGCTGATCTTCGTCGTGGTCTTCACCGGGCTGTACCTGGTGACCAAGTTGTCGGCCACGACCGCGATCGTGGTGCTCGTCCCGGTGATGCTCACCTTCACCCTGGCCGAGATGATCAGCCTGCCCGCGGCCAACGCCCTGGTGGCGAGCAGTGCGCCCGCCGCCATCCGCGGCCGGTACATGTCGCTCTTCCAGCTCTCCTGGGCGGTATCCGGCCTCTTCGTCCCCCTGCTCGCCGGGTTCGTGCTGGACCGCGGGGCGCTGTGGGTGTGCACCGCGTTCGGCGGGCTCGCTCTGCTCGCGTCGATCGGGATCCAGGTCACCGCGTACCGGGTGGCCCCCGTCGGCGAGGAGAAGGAACCCGTTGCTCCGTCCCCGCACCACCCGAGCGACGAACCGGCGTCCCCCGGGAGCGGCCCGGACGTGAGCCATGCCCACGTATCCACCAAGGATGTGACATGACAGAGTCCTCGGCCGGTGCACCCGGCCACGACGCGCCCTTGTACCCCGGCATCAGGGTCATGGCTCACCCCCGGCGGCGGCACCAGGCGGAGGCACTGCTCGCCCGGTTGCGCGGCGCCGAGCGACTCCTCGTCCTCGATCCGGAGCCGGACGGACCGCCGAGCCCCCTGCGCACCGCGGCGTCCGCCTGGGCGGGCCCATACGGGGAGGCGAGCCACCGGCTGGTACTCCAGGACGACGTCCTGCCCGCCGAGGGCTTCCTGGACCTGGTCACGGAGGCAATCCGGAACCGCCCCGCCGATCCCATCGCTTTCTACAGCAACTGGAACCACTGGAACGGTGCGGCCGTCAGGCTCGCCGCACTCACCGGCGCCGGCTGGGCCCGGGCGATCCCGGACGAGTACGCGCCCTCGCTCGCCGTGGCGCTCCCCCGCGCACTGGCCGCCGAATTCGCCGACTACGCACGGCGGTTGCTCTCGCGGGGCACGCCCCCGGACGACGAGGCTCTGGCCGCGTTCCTGCGGGAGCGGGACAGAGCGCTCTTCATCGCCGTCCCCAACCTGGTCGAGCACAAGGGCGGCGACAGCCTGGTGGGCAACGACGTCCAGGGGCCGAGGTTCTCGCCCTGCTTCGCGGACGACGCCGGTGGGGGCCGAACGGGTTCGGCCACGCTCGGTGCGCTGGACTTCTACCCCCACTTCTTCAAGGGGCACGTCTACGGCATCACACCCACGGGCCCTGACGGCAGCTACGTCAAGACCTATTGGGACGAGTGCGTCCAGGCGGTGGGCGTGGACCCGGACCGGGTCCGGGAGTCGGCACGGCGCGAGCCCACCCCCGCGGCGCTGTTGCGCGACCTCGCGGGCGCCGGACTGCAGATCCACCAGGCGACCGCGGCCTGGACGGCCGCCGTGCTGTACGGGGTCGTCCGGGAACGCGTCGTCGCCCGGGAACGCGTCCTCGCCGCCGCGGGCACCGCACCGTCCGATTCCCGGGGCCCGGACCCCGCCGTCCACGCGCGTGCCGTGGAGACCATCCCGCTGGGCGGCCTGGCCCAGGTGGTCGGGCTGCCGTTGCTGCGCCGGGTCATGGACCCGCTGCGCAGGCTGACCGAGGAGGGCCTGAACGCGGGTGCGGAGCTGGCATCCGCCGCGGCACCCCTCGGTGTCCCGCACTAGCTCCCGGGTACGCCCCGCCGGCCTGCCTTCCTCCTTTCCCGCCCTTCCGGTCCCGTCTGCCCACCCTCCCCGCCCTTTCCAACCCTTCCTTTCATCTGCCATCTGCCATCTGCCACATGCCATCTGCCATCTGCGCTGTCAGGAGTTCGAGAAGACCATGCGGACAGTCGACGTGTTCCACCCGCAGTCCACGACCAACAGCACCGCCGTTCACGCCTCCCCGCAGACCTCCGTGGCGTTCAGCCCGGACGGCGTCCACTACGCCAGCGCCGGGTACGACGGCCGGGTGGCCGTGTGGGACCGCTCCGGTACCGCCCCGCTCTGGGTCGGCCGGCACTCCCGGCTGGTCAACGGGGTGCGGTTCTCACCGTCCGGCCGGCTTCTCGCCAGCGGTTCCGCCGACAAGACCTGCCGCGTCTGGGAGGTGGCCACCGGCCGTCAGGTCCAGTTGCTCGCACGGCAGCCCGACGACCTCAACGCACTGGCGTGGCTGGACGAGAACCGCCTGGTCACCGTCTCGCAGGACGGCACGGGCCGGATCTGGGACATCCGCACCGGCGTACTCCAGGAGGGCGTGATCTTCCACGCCGACCACTGCATGTCGGTCGACGCCTCGCCCACGGGCGTGCTGGCCAGCTGCGGCGAGGACGCGACCATCCGCCTCTGGGACACCGACGGCTCGCTGCTGCGTGACCTGCCCCAGGCCGGTCACGCCGAGATGTGCCGCTGGTCCCCCGACGGGACCCTGCTCGCCGCCAGCTGCGACGACGGCTTCGTGCACATCGTCCGCACGGACGGTGAACTGGTCACCAAGGTCGGCCCGTACACCGCCGCCGTGAAGTCGGTCGCCTGGTCCCAGGACGGTTCCCGGATCGTCATCGGCGCCTACGACAGCACGATCACGCTCTGGGACATCGCCGACTGCCGGCCGCTGGTGCGCTGGTACGGCGCGCACCTGTGGCCCCGCTCGGTGGACTGGTCCGTGGACGGCCGGACCGTGATCGCGGGTACGTTCTCGGCGCTGCCCGCGGTGATCGACGTGCCCGAGATCCCGGCGGGCGCCCTGCCCGAGGCCGTCCGGGAGATCACGCTCGTCGCACCGGTGTCCACGCACGGCGTCAACCACGTCTCGGCCGCCGGCGAGGTGCTGGCGGCGGGCAGCGACAACGGCACGGTCCGCGTCTGGAGCCACCGCGGCGCCACCGCGACCGAGGTGCCGGTCGGCAACGGCAGCCTCATCAACACCGTCGCCGTCTCCGAGGAGTTGCCCGGCCTCGTCGCCTACGGCGCTTTCTCCGGGCGGGTGGGCGTGGCCGACGCCGTGACCGGGCGCGATGTCGCCCGCGTCGATCGCGCGCACCCGGTGAACCGGGCGGCTTGGTCGCCGGACGGAAAGTGGCTGGCGGTCGCCGACTACGAGGGCGGGCTCGACCTGTACGCGTGGACCGGGAGCGAACTGGTCCCCGGGGTCCACTACGAGGGTCATGACGGGGCCATCAAGGACGTGTCCTGGGTGGACGCGGACCGGCTGGTCACCTACTCGACCGACCGCCAGGCCCATCTGATCACCACTGAGGGCAAGCTGATCCGCTCGTTCGGCGGGCACGGCGAACTGATCAACGGCGGGTCGGTGACCAGGGTGGCGGGCCGGGCCCTGCTCGCCACGGTCTCCCGCGACCGCACCAGCCGTATCTACGACCTGGAGACCGGAGAGCTGCTCCAGGTCCTGGTCGGCCACGACGAGTCCGCCAAGTGCGCGGCCTGGCACCCGGGCGGTGAGCCCCTGCTCATCACGGGCTCGTACGACTACACCGGCCGGCTGTGGGTCCTGGACCCGGATACCCTCGTCCCGCTGCACAGCCATGTGCTGGAGGGACACGGCAGCGCGGTGAGCGCGGTGTCCTGGCTCGGTGACGACGCGATCACGGCCTCCTGGGACAGCAAGGTGCTCGCCTGGACACTCGGCACCGACACCGCCCGGACACCGGCCTCGGCCGAGCTGGCCACGGACTGGCAGACCCCGGAGGACTCCCGATGAAGTCCCTGAGCCTGGACATGAGTTCCACGAGTTCCCCCACCGCGCTCGCCCTGTCCGGTGGCGAGCGGGACGCGGTACGGCGGGCCGCGGAGCACGTCTGCCGTACCGCCGACGGCCGGCTGGACGACCCGGAGACGGCCGCGGCCGCACGCGCGGGCTGGGAGGAGCTGCCGGCCCGGCTCCGGGCGGGCGTACGTGCCTTTCGCAGGGACTCGGGCGACTGCGGGGCGATGCTGGTCACCGGGCTTCCGGTCGACGAGGCCCTGCTTCCGCCAACACCTGTCGTGGACGGCTCCGTCCGCCGGGAGACGACGGTGCCGGCCGCCGTCCTGCTGATGACCGCGGCCGGTGGCCTGGGGGACCCGGCCGCGTACGCGCCGGAGAAGTCCGGTGCGCTGGTGCAGGATGTCGTGCCGGTGCCTGGCAAGGAGGACTTCGAGGGCAACGCGGGGTCCACTCTGCTCTCCTTCCACATCGAGAACGCCTTCCACGTGCACCGTCCGGACTTCGTGATGCTCCTGTGCCTGCGCGCGGACCACGACGGCCACGCGGGGCTGCGCACCGGATCGATACGCCAGGCGCTGCCCGGCCTGTCGGAGCGGACGAGGGAGGTTCTCTTCCGCCCGGAGTTCAGCACGCAGCCACCGCCCTCGTTCGGGACGGCGGGCGGTGCCGCTCCGCCGCGCCCGGTGCTCTCCGGTGACCCGGAGGACCCCGACCTGCGGGTGGACTTCTCGGCCACCACGGCCGTGACGCTCGAGGCACGGCAGGCGCTCGTCGAGCTGGAGGCGTCCATCAGCGCGACGTCCCACACGGTCCGTCTGGCGCCCGGGGACCTCGCGATCGTGGACAACCGGGTGACCACACACGGCAGAACCGCCTTCCGGCCACGCTACGACGGGGGCGACCGCTGGCTGCTGCGCACCTTCGCGGTGGCCGATCTGCGACGCTCCCGCGACCATCGCCCCGGCGACGGACACGTGATGTGTCGCTGAGCACGCTGCCGCCCGGGGCCGGTCCTGGCCGGCGGCCCGGCCCCGGGCCACGTGCGTGGCCGTTGCTCACCTACGGGCACCCCGAGGGAACGAAGGCATGACATCCATGAATACGGGGCTTCACATCAACGCTGTCGCTCTCGGGAGCTCCCGCCGGATCTGCGCGATCTGGAGGGTGAGTGGACCTGCCGACCGGCAGCGGCCCTGCGACTTCGCCTTCGCCCTCCTGCTGCCTCGTCGGGGGACGGAACAGGACTGGGCCGCCGAGACCGCGCTGGGCGCGCTGGAGGAGCGGTGGTGCGGCGACGGGCCGGTCTGTGTGGACCTCACCACCACGGTGGACGGCATCGCCGTGGACGCGCTGCGGCCCGGTCTGTGCGGGGCCGATCTGCTGGAGGTGTCCCGTGCGGCGCTGGGTGAAGGGCACCAGGAGTGGGCGGAGCTGGCTGATCACGATCCATCGGCCTTCCACAGCACCGCGTCCGACGGTTACCTGCTGCTGCGCCATGCCGCGGTCGTGGACGACTGCGCCGCGACCGGCCCGGGAGGGCGCGTCCGCATCGTCCATGCGCGGGAGCACCGGGTCCTGCGGGCATACGTGGCGGCGCTTCTCGCGAACGCCGGGGCGGCCCGGGAGCCTTGCGGCCCGGACCCGCACGGCGCCCGGCCGCTCCGGATGCTGTCCGAAAGCGAGCGAAAGCGGCTCGTCCCCTGATACCGACAGGCGATCATGATGGCCTCAATGGCCGGACCGAGGAGGAACGATGCGGGTCGAACCGGTGGACTGGGTGGAGATCCCGGCGGGGGTGGTCCGTCGGGGCACCCCGGTCGATGACATCGCGCTGGTGGCGGACCGCTATGCCGACACCCGGGTGCCGCAGGCGTGGTACCGCAAGGAGGCCCCGCGTACGGAGATCCGCCTGCCGGCGTTCCGGATCGCCCGTACACCGGTCACCGTCGGACAGTGGTCCCTCTTCGCCGCGGCCACCGGCCGGCCGATTCCCCGCGCTCCCGAGAACCATCCGGTCATCGGCGTGAGCTGGGACGCGGCGACGGCCTACTGCCGGTGGCTCGGCGAGCGGACCGGCGACCCCGGCGTCAGGCTGCCCACGGAGGACGAGTGGGAGCGTGCCGCCCGCGGTGACGACGGCCGGGAGTTCCCGTGGGGTGACGAGTACCGCACCGGGTTGGCCAATCTGGTGGACACCGGCATCGGAACCACCACCCCGGTCGGCTCGTTCCCCGAAGGAGCCGGCCCGTTCGGGGTTCTGGACCTGGCGGGCAACGCCGACGAGTGGACCTCCACGCTGTACGCCCCCTACCCAGGGGCTCCCGAGGACGTGCCGCTGGTCGAGGACTGGGCCTTCGACCCTCACATCACCCGCGGTGGCGCGTTCCGCCATGACCGGGATCTGGCCAGGTGCGCCCGCCGCCACGGTGCGTACGAGAAAGACCTGGCAGCCATCGGCGTGGGGTTCCGCCTGGCGGCGTCGGCCGTCGGGCCCGCCGGTGACGGTTCCGGCAGTCCGTGACCGTGGACGGCCGGGTGGCAGGGAGCCGCCTCTTACCGGCCGACAGCGAAACGACAGCCGTGTTTTACGCCCGCCCGACCGGCGGCACGACAGCATCACGGCACGGTCTGAACAGCACGTGCCCCGGGGCCGTACCTCTCGGCAGATCATCACGCATCCACCCCGGAAGGGACCCCAGCATGACGAGCGCATCGTTTCACCCCGCGGCGGGACCGGCCCGTCGTACCGTCGTGGCGGCGGCCGGAGCGGCGGGGCTCGCCGTCGCGCTGACCGCGTGCGGAGGCTCGGACGACGACGCGTCGAGCGACACCGGCGCCGCTGACTCGGCTGCCGCCTCCGAATCGGCGGGCGGCGGCGAGAACGCCGGTGCGGGAGCCGCGCTCGCGGCCACCGCCGACATCCCCGAGGGCGGCGGGAAGGTCTTCGCCGACCAGAAGGTGGTGGTCACCCAGCCCGCGGCGGGCGAGTTCAAGGCGTTCTCCGCCACCTGCACCCACCAGGGGTGTGCCGTGAAGAGCGTGGCCGACGGGGTCATCAACTGCCCCTGTCACAACAGCAACTTCTCGATCACCGACGGCAGCGTGCAGAGCGGTCCGGCGCCCAAGCCGCTGCCCGCCGTGCAGATCACGGTCAGCGGGGACTCGATCCAGTTGGCCGGATGACCGTCACTCAGCGCCGGGGCCGGAGGATCATGATGACGCCCGGCGAGCTGGACGCGTTCCTCACCACCCAGCGCACCTGCCGGGTCGCCACGGTCTCGCCCGACGGCGCACCGCATGTGAGCACGCTCTGGTTCGCCTGGGACGGCTCCTCGATGTGGCTGTACTCGGTCGTGCGCAGCCGGCGCTGGACGGAGCTGCGGCGCGACCCCCGGGTGGCGATCGTGGTGGACACCGGCGAGGAGTACGACGAGTTGCGGGGCGCGGAGCTGTCCGGCCGGGTGGAGTTCGTGGGCGAGGCCCCGCGTACCGGCGAGCTGTACGCCGAACTCGACTTCCCCGAGACGCTGTTCGCCCGCAAGAACTTCGGCCTGGAGGAGATGCCGCACGACGGCCGGCACGCCTGGCTGCGGCTGACGCCCGAGAAGGTCGTCTCCTGGGACTTCCGCAAGCTGTCGTCGCCCTGACCGGCTCGACTCACCCCGCGTTCCCCACCTCCCCCACGTCCCCCGCCTGTCCCGACTCCCCCACGTCCCCCGCCGTCGCCCGCAACGCCTCCACCGCCGCCCGGATCGACGGGCGGCGGTCGGCGTCCGCGCGCCAGACGACGTACACGTGCCGGCGCACCCGCTGCTTCAGCGGTGCCGTGACGACCTCGGCGGGCATCGGATGGCGACCGAGCAGCGGTGCGATGCACACACCGAGCCCCGCGGCGACCAGGCCGAGCTGGGTGTGGGTCTCGGCGGCGCGATGGCCGACGATCGGCTCGATGCCCTTCGAGCGCAGGGTGAACATCAGCCACTCGTGGCAGAACTCGCCCTCGCCCCACGTGATCCACTCGTCCTCGGCGAACTCGGCGAGGTCCACCTCGTCGCGGCCCGCGAGCCGGTGGCCGACCGGCATGGCCACGTCCGCGGGGTCGTCCAGGAGCGGCGCCTTGACCAGGCCGTCGGGCAGCGGCATCGGCTTGTGTACCAGTCGAGCACGACGGCCAGGTCGAGGTCTCCGCGCACCACGCCGTTGATGCCGCGCTCCGGTTCCAGCTCGCAGGAGCGGATGCGCAACGCGGGGTGCCGGGTGCGCAGGGCGGCCAGCGCGCCGGGGAAGAGTCCGCGGGCGGCCGTCGGGAAGGCCGACAGCCTCAGCTCGCCCGCCACCTGCCCGCGTTGGGCCTCCAGGTCGGCCTGGGCGAGTTCGACCTGGGAGAGGATGCGGGCCGCGTGCTCGGCGAGCAGCCGGCCCGCGTCCGTGAGCCGCACGCCCCGCCCGTTCTTGGCGAGCAGCTGCTGGCCTGCCTCGCGCTCCAGCTTGGCCATCTGCTGGGAGACGGCCGAGGTGGTGATGTGCAGGCCAACGGCGGCGCCGCTCACCGATCCGTGCCGGGCGAGGGCGTCGAGGGTGCGCAGGCGCTCCAGGTTCAACATGTAAGCAATGCTACGAGATACTCCGTGCGTAATCTCGATTGTGCTACGAGGACGGCTGCACCATCGTTGCCTGCATGAGCAGCAGTGTCGCGTCCTCCTCCGCAGCCCGCCGCGTCTTCGACTGGCGGCTGCGCTTCGGACTCCTCTCCCTCGTCTGGGGTTTCAGCTTCCTCTTCATGAAGGTGGGGACGGAGAGTTTCGCCCCGTTCCAGGTCACGCTGGGGCGGCTGGTGTTCGGTACGGCGGTGGTCGCCGTGGCGATGGCGGTGAAGCGGGAGCGGCTGCCGCGCGGGGCGTGGACCTGGGTCCACCTGGCGGTCGCCGGGTTCCTGCTCAACGCGCTGCCGTTCTCCCTGTTCGCCTTCTCGGAGCTGACGATCCCGTCGTCGCTCGCGGGCATCTGCAACGCGACCTCACCACTGTGGGGCATGGCCCTGTCGCTGGTCGCCCTCTCCGAGGACCGGCCGACGCGGCGGCGGGTGGCGGGCCTGGGCATCGGCTTCCTCGGTGTCCTGACGGTGCTGGGTGTCTGGCAGGGCTTCCACGGCCTGGACGTCACGGGCACGGCGCTCGCCCTGCTGGCCTCGCTCAGCTATCCGATCGGCTGGATCTACGTCCGCCGCACGCTGGCCGGCTCCAGCCACTCCCACCTCTCGCTGACCGGCGCCCAACTGGGGCTCGCCACGGTGCAACTGGCCGTCGTGACGCCGCTCTTCACCTCGATGCCGACCAGTTTCCCGGTCATGCCCGTGCTGGCGGTGGCGGCGCTGGGCACCCTGGGCACCGGGCTCGCCTTCCTGATCCAGTACGACCTGGTGGCCGAGGTGGGCCCGACGACAGCGCAGATGGTCACGTACTTCACCCCGGTCATCGCCACGGCCGCGGGCGTCGCGCTGCTCGGCGAGTCGCTGTCCTGGTCGACGCCGGTCGGCGCGGCGATCGTCCTCGCGGGAGCGGCGCTGACCCAGGCACGGCCCGGGGCGGCCACCGGCACCGCGGAGCCGGCCCGGCGGACACGGGAGCGCGACAAGGCCACGACGTAGGCGAGGACGTCGGCGGGCACAGAGGCGGGGCGCCGGCGGGCACATGGCCAGACGCCGGCGAGGACGAAGGTCACGACGCAGGCGGACCCACGTGTCAGACATAGCTCCGCAGCGGCCCCGCTCCCGGCCCCACCGCCGACGCGACCGCGTCCGCCAGCGGGCCGGCGTCCTGCTCCGTCAGCGTCGAGACGGTGATGCGGATGCCGGGCGGGGCGCTCACGCGGAAGCGGGCGCCGGGGGCCACGGCCCATCCGGCGTGCAGCAGCCGGGCGACGGCGCCGGTCTCGTCCGGCACCGGGATCCACACGTTCATGCCGCTGCGCCCGTACGCGGTGATCCCGCGTTCCGCGAGGGCGCCGAGCAGGGCGTTCCGGCGACGCCCGTAGGCCGCCGCCACCGCGTGCGCGTCCACGGAGCCGTCCGCCCACAGCCGGGCCACGGCCCGCTGGGTGACGCGGCTGACCCAGCCGGGGCCCAGTCGCTGCCGCCCGCGCACCCGGTCCAGCGTGACGGCGTCCCCGGTGAGCACGGCGAGACGCAGGTCGGGGCCGTACGCCTTGGCGGCCGAGCGGACGAAGGCCCAGCTGTGCGTCGTACCGGCGAGGGGGTGCAGGGGCAGGTCGACGATGCGGTGGCCGTGGTCGTCCTCCATCAGCAGCGTCCGAGGGTGCTCGCGCAGCACGGAGCGCAGGGCACGCGCGCGCGTGGCGCTCACCGCGGCGCCCGTCGGGTTCTGCGCGCGGTCCGTGACGACCAGGGCGCGGGCGCCGGCCGCGAGGACCCGCCGTACGTCGTCCGGCAGCGGTCCCTCGTCGTCGACGCCGACGGCGACCGTGCGCAGGCCGAGCGCGGGGACGAGGTCGAGGAGGCTGCCCCAGCCCGGGTCCTCGACGGCGACGGCGTCGCCCGGTCTGAGGTGGGTCGCCAGCACCCGTTCCATGGCGTCCAGCGAGCCGGACGTGACGGCCACCGGTCCGTCCGGCACCCCGTCGGCGTCCAGTTCGGCGCGTGCGAGGCGCACCAGCTCCGGTTCCACGGGCGCGTGCCCGTACAGGACGGGCTCCCGGTCGCCCTGTTCGGCCGCCGCGGCGAACACGGGCCCCAGCGCGGGCAGCAGCGCCGGGTCCGGATTGCCGTCGGACACGTCGCGCACGCCCTCCGGCACCTCGACCCGGATGAACTCGCGCCCCGTGGTGGCCGGTTTCGAGCGCACCCGGCTGCCCCGGCGCCCTGCCGTCTCGATGACCCCGCGCTCGCGCAGGGTGCGGTAGGCGGCGGCCACGGTGTTCGGGTTCACCCCGAGCCGCTCCGCCAGCTCCCGCATCGGTGGCAGCGGTTGCCCCGGTTCCAGCTCTCCCGAGGCCACCGCGCGCTCGACGCTCGCGGAAATCTCCGCTGCGCCCCGCCCTGTGATCCGATACTCTCCTAGCACAAAGCCAATTATGCACTAGTGCAATGGAGAGCGCATGCAGGGGACCACACGGACGCAGCCGCCGTCGCAGCCCGCCACCGCCTACACGCCCACCGACCGCACCGTCCCCACCCGCTCCCCCGACCGGGCCTCCTACGACAAGGAGCTGGTGCACTCGATACTCGACGAGGGTTACGTCTGCCATCTCGGCTTCGTCCGCGACGGCGCCCCGGTGGTGCTGCCGACGCTCTACGGCCGGGTGGGCGAGCGGCTCTACGTACACGGCTCGACAGGCTCCCGCCCGCTGCGGATGACGGGCGCGGCCGACCCGGGCCTGCCGGTGTGCCTGACGGTGACGCACGTGGACGCGCTGGTGCTGGCCCGCTCGGCCTTCCACCACTCGCTCAACTACCGGTCGGTCGTCGTGCACGGCACCGCGTACGACGTGACGGACCCGGAGGAGAAGCGCACGGCCCTGGACGCCCTGGTCGACCACGTCGTGCCCGGCCGCTCCGCCGACTCCCGGCCGGCCAACAAGAAGGAGCTGGCGGCCACCGCCGTGATCCGCCTCGACCTGGACGAGGTCTCCGCCAAGCTCCGCACCGGCGGCGTCAACGACGAGCCCGAGGACCTCGCCCTCCCCCACTGGGCCGGCCTGGTCCCGCTGCGCAAGGGGTACGACGCCCCGGTCGCCGACCCGGGCCTGGACGCCGGCACGGGGATGCCCGACTACCTTTCGGTTCCGTGATGCTGGTCCACCCCTGGGACGCGCCGCCCGACGACGCCGAGTGGCAGCGGTGGCTGTCCGTCCACGACTTCGGCCAGCTCGCGGTGAACGGCCCGCCCGGCGAGCCGCCCCACGTCCAGCCCCTGCACTTCGCCTTCGACGCCGGGCGCGGCGAGTACGGCGAGGTGGTCACGCACCTGGCGCGGCCCAACCCGCTGTGGCCCGCGCTGGAGGCGGATCCCGTCGTCCTGCTGAGCGTGGTCGACGACTACGTGTACGTCCCCGGCCCCTGGCAGGCCGCCCCGGACGGCCCGCCCGAGCACGGCGTGCCGACCAGCTTCTACGCGGCCGTCCAGCTCCGCTGCCACGCCCGTGTCGTGGACGACCCGGCCGGGAAGGCCGGCCTGCTCAACCGCCAGGTCGGCCACTTCCAGCCGGAGGGCGGCTCCGCGCGGGCCGCGGCGGGCGAGGCACCGTACGGCAGGCTGCTGTCCGGCATCCGCGGGCTGCGGCTGGAGGTGACCGGCGTGCGGGCGAAGTTCAAGTACGCCGGCAAGCGGCCCGAGGAGGTCCGGAACCGGATCGCGGCCGAGCTGACCGAGCGGAACGGTCCGCGTGACGACGCGGCCCGCGAACACCTGGTACGCCGCAGCGGGGGCTGACGGGGGCTGACCGAAGGCGGCCCCCGTACCCCTGCCGACAGGGGGACCACAGCGCAGTCCGGCCGAGACGGCCCCGTACCCCTGGAATACGCCTGCCGACAGGGGACCACAGCGGGGCCCGGCCGGTGACGACCCCCGCCCTGCCGACAGGGGGCCGCAGCGAGGCCCGGCCGATGACGGCCCCCTGCCTTCTGCGGGGAAGGGGCCTCTCTCGTCGAGAGGCCCCCGCCGTCACGCCGGTGCCGGCCGCCGTGTCCGTGCCTGCCGTGTCTCCGCCACCGCGAGCCCCGCGACCGGGCCGAGCATCAGCAGCGTTCCGGCCAGGGTCGCCGCGGTGAGGTGCTCGCCGAGCAGCAGGACGGCCAGCGCCGCCGCGCTGACCGGTTCGAGCAGCATGATCACGGAGACGGTGGCGGACCGGACGACGGCCGCGCCGGCGAAGTAGAGCCCGTAGGCGAGAGCGGTCGGGACCGCGGCGACGTAGGCGAGCAGCCACAGGAGCCGGACCGGTTCGTCGGTGTGCGGCACCAGGCCCTCCGCGAGGGCGAGCGGCAGCAGGCAAAGGCTGGTGACGGCGAACGCCCCGACAGACGTACTGGCGGCGTCCGCCCCGCCGTCGCGCCCCCACCAGCGGGTGAGCAGGGTCATCACCGAGTACCCGGCCGCGGACAGCAGCGCGAGCAGTACGCCCGACACGCGGACCGTCGTGCTTCCGCCGCCGAGCACGAGCACCACGAGCCCGGCGAGCGCCCCTACCACGGCGGCGGCCCCGCCCCGGCCCAGGTGCTCCCCGAGGGCGAGGCGCGCGCCGAGCGCGATCAGCACCGGGCCGGCGCCGAGGGTGACGACAGTGGCCACGGCCAGCCCGGTGGACTGCACCGCGGCGAAGTAGGCGGTCTGGAACACCGCGAGGCCGAGGCCGGTGACAACGGCCCGCAGTGCCTTGCGACCGAACGGCTCGCGTACGGCCGTGCGTGCGCGCGGGCGCAGCGGGCGGACGGCGAGCAGCAGGACCAGCCCGGCCGCGCAACGCCAGAACGACAGGGCGACGGGCCCCATGTCGCTGGCCCGGTAGACCAGCGAGGCGGCGGCACCGGCGGTGCCCCAGGCGACACCGGCGACGATCAGATAAAGAAGGCCACGCCCGACGGGCAGGCCTGAGACGGCATTCGACACGAGTTCTCTCCGCAGACGCGCACAGGGCGCGGAAGTTCGAAGCGGCCCCGGGAGGACCGGGAGCGCGGGGACTGCGTCTGCGGGCAGCATCGTCCCGCCCGGCGACAGCACGCCGGGCTGATCAGAGGGGCCCGCCTCAGGCGGCCGGAGGCGGAAGGACGAGTGCGTCGGAATGCATGATCAGCACCCTAGGTCGCCGTTCCCCGGCTGGACAACTCCCTTTCGGGACCACCGCTCGCCACCGGGTCCGTGGAGCCCTTCGCCGGCGTCGACGACTGGGCGATGAAGGCGCCCACCAGGACCACCACGCCGCCGATGATCTGCGGGGCGGAGAGGTGCTCGCCGAGCAGCACCCAGGCCAGGACGGTCGCGATGACCGCTTCGAGGCAGGCCACGACGCCCGCGACCTGCGGCGACAGACGGCGTACGGCGACGATGCCGGTGACGTAGGCGAGGACCGTGGCGATGAGCACGATCCAGGCCAGCAGCAGGGCGGCGGCGACGGGTGTGCCGTCCATGGGGACGTCGTGGGTGAGGACGGACCAGTCCATCGACCAGGGGCGGGCGACGACGGTCAGCACGGCGGCCCCGACGAGCAGGCCGTAGGCGATGACGCCGAGCGGGTCGGGCGCCTCGTCGCCGGCATCGCTGCCCTGGTCGGACAGGACGAAGTAGCCGACCTGGCAGCAGGCGGCGCCGAGCGCGAGGAGCAGTCCGAGGGCGTCGAAGCCCAGCCCCGACCAGATCTCCACGACGCAGGCGAGCCCGCCGACCGCGAGGACCACGCCGAGCGCCGCCGCCCGCGTCACCGGCCGTCGCTGCACGAACCGCACCCAGCCGAGGACCAGCGCGGGCGCCAGGTACTCGACGAGCAGCGCGACGCCGACGGGGATGCGGGAGATCGCGGCGAAGTAGCAGGCCTGGACACCCGCCACGGCCAGCAACCCGAAGCCGGCGAGCAGCCCGGGCCGTCGGCGCAGCAGCGCACGGTGGCGCACGGCGAGCGGCAGCATCACCAGGGCCGCGCCGGCCACGCGCAGCCACACCACGTGGAGCGGGTCGAGACCCGCCTCGATCAGCGGCTTGGCCGCGACCCCGGACCCTCCGAAGGCGACCGCGGACGCGAGCGCCAGGCCGAGCCCGGCGCCCTTGCCGCGGCGGCCGCGAGCAGTGTCAGACGTATGCACCGGCACATGATGACAGGGGACGACATGACCGTCACCCCCAATGACACCTGTCTCACCGACTGGACGGTCGGACCCTTCCCGGCTTCGGGGACCGGGGCGTCGGGTTCAGGCTGTCGGCTCGAAGTGGTTCTCCACGCGGGCGAGCACCGTGCGCGGCTCGACGGCGGCTCGGCCGAGCACCTCGACGGCCCGCGCCTGCGGGTCCGTGACGAGGGCCGCGAGCAGGTCGACACCGCAGGCCCGGTCCACCCCGCGCCGGGCGGCACGGGCGCAGGCGTCTTCCATGGCCGCGGCCGCCAACGGCGAGAAGCCGGCGACCCCGCTCACCACGGGCACGGCGCCGGAGTCCTCCACGGTGCTCTGCCAGCGCAGGCCGTAGCCGATGCTGCGCTGCACGAGGTATCCGAGCAGCCGGACGACCTGGGGGCCGTCGCCGAGGACGGCGCGGGCCTCGGGGTCGTACTCGAGGAGGGAGTGCAGCAGATGGGCCGTGTCGATCTGCCGGTCCCCGTCCCGTACCGCTCTGCGGCGGGCGCCGGTGACCACCGATGCCAGTTCTTCGCTGAACCGGACATCGAGGTCGGGGCCGTCCGGGCGCCGGCCGTCTTGCTCGCCGGCCGACTGCCGGGGGATACGGGATCGCACATCCCCTAGCTCATCAGCCTCTCGAGAGCGGGTCATCCCCGAAGGGAAGCATTCTCGCGTCCCACGCAGAGTGGACGCGCCCGGCCGGAATCTCCTCCTTACGGATGAGATCAAGCCGTTTCGCCCCGCCGGGCGCGCGCCCCCTTGCCGCGCGCCTCCCCGGGCAACCGAAGCGTGCCGTCGCGGGTCCGACAGGGGTATGAGGAGCAGGTGCTGGCTCGTGGCCCTGCCGGCGGTCGACGGCAGGCAGTACGTGTACCGGGTGTACGCCCCGGCGGAGGCGCTGCTCGCCGACCTGTTCTGGGAGGCGTGGCACTGCCACGACGAGAGCGCCTTCCCGCGCGCGTGGGATCTCTTCGACGCTGCGGTGATACGGCGAGTCGACTGAGCGGGTCGACTGGGCAGGTCGCTGGGCAGGTCGGCTTAGCGCGCCCACACGCGAAGGTGCCCCGCGGATCGCTCCGCGGGGCACCTCGTGACGACGGCCGTACCGGGTCGGGTCAGTCCTCGTCGGCGAGGATCAGGTACAGCTTCTTGCGGGCGTCACCGATGACGGCGAGCGCCTTCTCCCGCTGCTCCTTGCTGCCGGTCTTCCAGACCTGGCCGAAGGCCTCCATCAGCCCGAAGCCGGCCTGCCTGATGTCGTTCAGGGCCTCCCAGTCGACGCCCCGCGAGGCCTCTTCCCAGGGAGCCTCCGGGCCTTCCTCGGCCGCGGTGCGGCCCGCCTCGGTGAGCGCGAAGAGTTTCTTGCCGCCCTCGCTCTCGCTGGCGATCAGGCCCTCGTCCTCCAGCAACTGGAGGGTGGGGTACACTGAACCGGGGCTGGGCTTCCACGCCCCGCCGCTGCGCTCGGCGATCTCCTGGATCATCTCGTAGCCGTGCATCGGCCGGTCCTTCAGCAGGGCCAGGATCGACGCCCGTACGTCGCCGCGCCGCGCCCTCCCCCTGGGACCGCCGCGTCCGCGGCTTCCCCATGGCCCTCCGTGGCCGAATCCCGGCCCGAAGGGACCGCCGGGGCCACCGCCACCGGGGCCGCCCGGCCCGAAGGGACCGAAGGCCGCACGCGGGCCGTCGAAGCCGCCGTGGCCGAAGGGGCCACCCTCTCCGCGGCCGTGCCCACCGTGTCCACGCTCGTATCCGTGGTTACGCATCGCCATCACTCCGTTCAGTCATTGATCTGTCGCGATCCCATCGCGATGCTTCAACGATATATCGGAACGTATCGAATGACAAGCCCCCTCCCGCTGTCGCCATTGTCCTGCCTTCGTCGACCTGGCCCCTGTCTCAGGTGATCTGGTCTGGTTCGCTTGTGGTCTCAAGTGATCTGGTTCTCACGGTGTACGGAACGGGCGTTCGCTCGATGGGGTGACGCCTTGTGGCTCCGGGGCATGGCCTCGTATCCGGTGGCCGACGCTGCTCACAACGAGGTCGTCGGGGTAGGTGGCCGTGAGCGAACCGGTGAGGTCGGGATCCGCATGGGAGTACACGTCGGACGTGCAGGTGGGTTTCGTCGGCGTCGACGGGGTCGGACGGCTGGGATCACTGGCCCGCTGCTGGGACGAGCCCTTCGAGCGTGCTGCCCCGGTCCGGAGGTTCATCGCATTCAAGGGGCAGAAGAACTTCACGGGTGAGTACTGGGCGGCGTCCTCGCGTGACCTGGTGGGTTACGAGTCGTGGGTCGAGCGGGATGCCGCGATGGCCCTGGACTTCGACCCTGCGGTGGTGGCCTTGGCCTCGCAGCCGTTCTGCCTGTCCTGGTGGGATGGCGATCGGGATCGTCAGCACACTCCGGACTACTTCGCCCGGCTGGCCGATGGCACCGGTGTGGTGGTCGATGTCCGGCCGGAGGGTCTCGTCGATGAGGAGGCCGCTGAGGTCTTCGCGTTCACCGCGGAGGTCTGCGCAACGGTGGGCTGGCAGTTTCGGCTGGTCGGGGACTTGGACCAGACGTTCCGGACGAACTTGCGGTGGCTGGCGCGCTATCGCCACCTGCGCTGCCACCGGGCCTCGGTGGCGGACGCCCTGCGGGAGGTGTTCGCCGAGCCTCAGCTGCTGTTCACCGGTGCTGACCGGGTCGGGGACAAGTATGCGGTGCTGCCGGCGCTCTACCACCTGCTCTGGCGGCACCAGCTGACGGCCGACCTGGTCTCGGCCCCGCTAAACGGCGGGACGGTCGTCAGCCTGGCGGCGGGGAGGGCATCGTGAGGTCTGCGCGTCCGGGACGGTTGCGGCTGGGTGACCGGGTCAGGTTCGAGGAGGGTACGTACACGGTTGTCGCGCTCACCGGGATGCGGGTCCGCCTGGCCGACGTCCATGGCACGGGCATGCTGGTCGACCAGGTTCATCTCCAAGGGGCTGAGGACTTCGCCGTCCTGGGCACCGCAGAGCGGGCAACGCTGGGCTCGGCCGCGCTGCTGGACCATCTCCCGGAGGAGGCCGCGAAGCGGGCGTTGTGGTGGCAGCACCACTTGATCGAGATCCTGACCGGGCTGCCGCCGGACGCTCAGGCGGGGGCTCTGCCCCGGCCCGAATACGACCCGGCCCGCCGGTCGCTGGCGGAACGCGAGCGGGCGAAGGCCGCGGAACTGGCCGCGCGGGGCGAGAAGGTCAGTGCTCGGACGGTCAAGCGCAAGCGGCAGCGTTACGAGGCCGGCGGGGTCGCCGCGGTGGCGGACCGCCGTCTCGCTCCGCACGCGTCGCTGCTGGGCCGGGCTGATCCTCGGGTGGTGGCGGCGATGCGTCAGGCCATTGCCGAGAGTGTCCCGGCGTCCACTCGCACGATCGAGTACGCGCGTTGGCGGACCGGCCGCATCCTGGCTGCCGAGCACGGCGAGGACGTGGTGGAGATGCCGTCGCGGGCGACGTTCTACCGCCTGTTCGCGAAGCTGTCCGGCGGCATCCCGGTGACCGGGTCGGCCCGCACTCGCCAGTCGCTGGCCAACCAGCCGGAGGGGCCTTTCCGTTACGAGCAGGTCGCGGCGCCGGGCGAGTTGATGCAGATCGACTCCACCCCGCTGGACGTGCTGGTGCGGCTGGATGAGGGGGTGCCCGGCAGGGTCGAGCTCTGCGGCCTGGTCGATGTCGCCACCCGCACCATCGCCGCCGCGGTCGTGCGGCCGACCACCAAGTCGGTGGACGCTTCGCTGCTGCTGGCCCGTGCTCTGACCCCGGAGCCGATGCGGCCGGGCTGGTCAGACGCACTGAGGATGTCCCGTTCGGTCCTGCCGCATCGCAGGCTGCTGTCCTTGGACGAACGGTTGGAGCACGCGGCGGCCCGGCCGGTGATCATCCCGGAGACCATCGTCTGCGACCGGGGCAAGGCATTCATCTCGGAAAACTTCCGGTCCGCCTGCCGGACTCTGGAGATCAACTTCCAGCCCTGCCACCCACGCTCGCCCGCGGAGAAGCCCCACATCGAGCGGACGCTCGAATCGGTGGCCACGATGTTCTGCCAGTTCCTCCCCGGCTACCTGGGCCGCACGGCCGAACACCGCGGACGGAACGTCGAGGATGAGCCGTTGTGGTCGATGCTGGAGATCCAGGAACTCCTGGACGAATGGCTCATCGCGAAGTGGCAGAACAGGCCGCACGACGGGCTGCGGGACCCCGGCAGTCCCGGCCGCACCTTCACGCCGAACCAGAAGTACGCCAGCCTGCTCGAGAGCGCCGGATACGTTCCCCTGGCCCTGACCGGGGACGACTACGTCGACCTGCTGCCCGCGACCTGGCGGGCGGTCAACTCTTACGGCATCAAGATCAGCCACCGCATCTACGACTGCGCGGACCTGGGCCCCTTCCGGCGCCAGCCCTCCGGGGTCGCCCGCAAGAGGAACCTGTGGGAGATCCACCGCGACCCTTACGACGCCAACTGGATCTGGATCCGCAACCACTGGGAGGGCTGCTGGGTCCCCGTCCCCTGGAAACACCTCGGCGCTGTCCCGCAGCCGTTCGGGGATCTGGCCTGGGACCATGCCGCGGCCGACCTGCGTCAGCAGGGCGAAAGCGATCCCACCGAGGAACAGATCGCCCAGGCCGTGTCCGAGCTTCTGATCAGGGCCAACCAGGGTCCCGAGGGCGGCGGGAAGAAGCGGCTGTCCCGGCGCGACCGGCGAGTCGCCGCCCGGACCAAGGCCGGCGCCGAAGGCAACGGTCCCCGGCCGCCGAAGCCCGAACCGGTGCTGGCCGCGGCAGACAACGTGCTGTCTCACGACGAGGAAGCAGACACGCAGGACGAGCCGGTCGCGAAGGTCATTCCGCTCGGCGTCTTCGACCCCTTCAAGGAGGCGGACAAGCGATGGTGACCGCGGCCGGCCCCGCGTTCGGACAGCTGCCGCCATCCGGCCTGCAGGCCGGATGGCGGCGGGCCCTGGACCAGGAGGAACTGCACCGCTACCTCACCACCCTGGAGGGCTGGCGGGAGTTCACCACTCAAGATCCAGCCCCGCCGGACCTGCTGCCCGCCGACGTCCTCGCCGGACTGGAGCCGGACGAGCGCCAGGACTACGACGACGCCCGCCTCGACTACCACACCAGAATGACGGTGGCGGCGACCTCCACCTTGCGGACCGTCGTTCATACCGGCCGACGGTTGACCCTGCTCAACCGTCACGCGATCAGTGCCCGCCGGGGCCTGATCCTGTCCGGCCCAGCCGGCACCGGCAAGACCACTGCTCTGACCCAGTTCGGCAAGACCATCGAAGCCATCGACCGGCGTCAGCACCCCGGCGTCGGCGGTCGCATCCCCGTTGTCTACATCACCGTCCCGCCCGCCGCGACCTCGCGCATGTTGGCCGTGGAGTTCGCCCGCTTCCTCGGCCTGCCCGTCACCGTCCGCGCCAACATCACCGACGTTATCGAGGCTGTCTGCGGCGTCCTGATCGACGCGCGGGTCACCGTCGTCTGTGTCGACGAGCTGCACAATCTCTCCCTTGCGACCCGCAGCGGAGCCGAGGTCTCCGACACCCTGAAGTACTTCTCCGAGCGCATCCCGGCCACTTTCATCTATGCCGGAGTCGACCTGGAGGCGAAGGGGCTGTTCAACGGCACCCGGGGACGGCAGATCGCGGGCCGGTTCGGAGTCATCGAAACGCTAGCGTTCCCTCGCACCGAGGAGTGGACCGGCCTGGTCACCACCCTCGAAGAAGCTCTGCGGCTGCACCATCACCGGCCGGGAACCCTGGAAGGGCTGGCCCACTACCTCCACGACCGCACCGGCGGCATGATCGGCTCGCTGTCCCACCTCATCCGCGGGGCCGCCCTCGACGCCATCCTGGACGGCACCGAGAAGATCACCCGCAAGTCCCTGCAGTACGTGAAACTCGACCGCGCGGCCGAGACCCGGAAGTCCAAACCGGCCTCATGAGCATCATCGAAAGCGGCGTGATCAGCGGGAACATCCGCCCGTTGCCCGTCCAGGTCCGCCCGCGAGGCGGCGAAGGAGTCCGGTCGTTCATCGTCCGCCTTGCCCATGCCAACCACCTGATCCCGGGCTATCTCCGGATGTTTCTCTGCGAACCGCCGGATCATCGAGGCATCCCGAGCTGGTCACGGCTGGCGGCCGTCACGGGCCGCGATCCGGACTTCCTGCGGATCACGCTGGAGACCCGGCACTGTCTCGAGTGCGGCGCCGCCATGCCGCCCCTCGGCATCCTCGGACGTCAAGCACTGCGATGCTCGCAGGCTTGCCGCCAAAAGGCATACCGCAGACGCCACCCACTCAGCGAGTGGCTGCGAGTGCCCTGCAAGCAGTGCGGCCAGATCATGCGGATCCGGCCCGGACAGCGCCGTCACTTGTGCTCATCACGCTGCCGTCGGGACGCCTATCTTGAACGGCAACAACGTCGCCAAGAACGATCCGCCCAGACCGAAGTCGCCGAACCATCCCCGTGTCCCATCTGCGAACATCCCCTGCCGCCCGGAAAACCCTCTTCGAGACGGAGAACGTGTTCCCAACGGTGTCGTCAGCGGGCATACCGCTGGCGAAATGCACCACCGCCTCACCCAGTTACCTCCCTGGCTGAAGGAGCAGAAGTGTCGTCGCCGCCCCCATCGCTACGGCTCTGCGAGGTCTGCTCGGCTCCACTGCCCCTCGGCCCCAACCAGGCACAGCGGCGAACCTGCTCTCACCGCTGTCGCCAGAAGGCCTACCGCGAACGTCTGTCCTGCGACACCAAGCTCTCAGCACGTGCCATCGAAGTATGAGTGGCGCGGGATGCCAGCCTTCAGACCAAGCCATCCTCGGCAACAAGCTGCACCACGCCGACCCACGCGAACTCGTTCTTCGTATGGACAGCACGGACCCTCCACCGGCCTGCCGGAAGCTGCACGGGAGCCTGTTCCGGCTGGCCACCACCGGGATACTCCACTCCGAGATCCGCGCCGGCCACGGCCGAGTCCATCAGCACCGCCGGGCCATCAGTGACCCACAGGCCGCCGTCCTCCCATGGAGTGTCCGGGTCGGCAACGACTGCTTCCGCTCCGGCGAGCAATTCTTCCTCCGAATCCGCAGCCAGCCATCGCACGAAGACCAACTCCTCCGACAGGAAGCACGTCATTGCGGGTTCATCGGCCAAGACAAGCGCCGTCGCAGCCTCCGCGCGCACGGCGATCGCGCCAGCCCAGTCGTCGACCTCGCAAGCCCGGTCATAGTCATCGCGGCCGCCGTCCTCGCCCAGGACGGATCCCTCCTCCGTGCACCCGCCCCATGCGCCGATGCAGGACTCGGGGACCACGATCAACGGACCGCCCATTGAGCTGACCCAGGCCAGCTCAGCACGGTCGCTGCGATCAGATGCGAGGGAATCATTCATGCGCGCAGTCTGCCGCTTGCCACTGACACCAGGCAGCGGCTGGGCGGCGGCCCCTCGAGGACAGCCAGCCGGGGCACAGGACAACATCGGTCGATTCGCTGAACCTGGACCACATCAGCTGAGATTTTCGACTCCTTACGCATCTCAATGCATCTGGTCGCCGCAGGTCACAGGCATGATCAAGAACCAGATCATTTGCGACGGGTCAGCCATCACGGCGCTACTGGTGGTCCGGCGGGAAATCCGGTCCAGAACTCACGAATTGGCCTTGGTCCGCGGATTCGTGGAGCCTCTAGCGTCGGGGCATGCGCATCCGAATCGTCGACGCCTTCACCGACCGGCCCTTCGCCGGCAACCCCGCCGGGGTCCTGCTCCTCGACGCCTTCCCGGACGACGACCGGCTCCAACAGGTCGCCCTGGAGGTCAACCACGCCGAGACCGCGTTCGCCCACCGCCTGCCCGAGGGCGACGAGGCCGACTGGGCGCTGCGCTGGTTCACCCCGGCCACCGAGGTCGCGATGTGCGGCCACGCGACACTCGCCACGGCCCACGTCCTGCACACCACCGGCGCCCACGAGGGCGCGGTGCGGTTCGCCACCCGCAGCGGCGTCCTCGTCGCGACGCCCCACGGGGACGGCTCGATCACCCTGGACTTCCCCACCGCGCCGCTCACCCCGGTCGAGGCCCCGAAGGGCGTCGCCGAGGCCCTGGGGACCGAGCCGCTCACGGTCCTGGACACCGGACCGGACATCGGGGACCTGCTGGTCGAGGTCGCCGACGAGAAGACGGTCCGCGGCCTGACCCCGGACCACAAGGCGCTGGCCGCGTACTCCGAGCGCGGCATCATCGCCACCGCCCGTGCGGAGGACCCCGCCCGTGGCTACGACTACGTCTCCCGCTGCTTCTTCCCTAACGTCGGCATCGACGAGGACCCGGTCACCGGCAGCGCCCACACGGCCCTCGCGCCCTTCTGGTCCGAGCGCCTCGGCCGCCCCGGCCTCACCGGGCTGCAGGCCTCGCCCCGCTCCGGCCGGGTCCGCACGGAACTGCGCGGCGAGCGCACGCTGCTGAGCGGGCGCGCGGTGACGGTGATCGAGGGCGAGCTGCTGGCCTAGGTGTACTGCCCAGCCAGGTTGGTCGAGTTTGTGCGACGACACGGTCTGAATCTGTAGGACGGCGAAGGCCTCCGGTTGTGGAGTGGAGCTGTCGAG
>NZ_JBHJRX010000033.1:0-45848 GCF_042268605.1 Streptomyces sp. NPDC056296
CAGCTCCACTCCACAACCGGAGGCCTTCGCCGTCCTACAGATTCAGACCGTGTCGTCGCACAAACTCGACCAACCTGGCTGGGCAGTACACCTAGAGCAGCCTGCTCTCTGCCCCTGACCCTCGACGAACGGCACCCGCTGTTCGACGTTGCTCTGCCTGACAGTGACGGCGTGCTGCGCGCCGCCAGGTGGTGACCTGGTTCTCGATGTCCTGTCTGCGGCCCGAGGGGTCCCCTGCGTCCGTGCGGCCCGAGGGGTCCCTCAGGTCGCCATCAGCGCCGTCAGGGCTCGGTCCATTGCGGCGTTGAACTCTCCCGGCGTCAGCGGCAGACGGGACTTCGCCGACCGGTCCGGCGGAGACGTTGCCGCCCGGTTCAGTGGAAACAGCGCCGAGCGAAGCGATCGAGCCGATCGCGCCCATGGCGGGGCCGGAAGTGGAGCTCAACGCTCGCGACTGATGCGCGGGCGTCCTCGAAGTCTTCGCTACTTGCTCACAGCCCGGTCACCCTACGTGCACCTGAGGGAACGTACCCTCTAATCGCGTCGCTCACCTGTCCGGATTGGCGCCACTCAACTCGGCGTTGCCGTGTGACAGATGTTCAGCTGTGATGCATCACTCAGACGTACAGGTGATCACAGGGGAGAGAAGAGCGACGTGAAAAAGCAACGCGAGACCATGACGTACAGAGCATCGTCGGCCGGCCCGTGGGGCGGCGTGTGACGCTCGGTACCGATGGTGTCCGCCTCCATGGATACGACAGCACGGCTCGCCCCTCACCGGCGGCCCCGGAGTGGCAACAGCCTGCGGGAGCGTTCTCCCTTCCCGAGCCGCTGAGTGAGTTCGAGTGCGATCTCATCCGCCGCAGCGTGGCCGTAGTGGAACCGCAGGTCGATGAGCTGGCCGTCTACTTCTACGCGATCCTCTTCATGCGCTACCCCGACGTCCGTGGTCTCTTCCCGGAGAATATGGACATCCAGCGGGACCGCCTGCTGCGGGCACTGCTGCGCATCGTGGATCTGGTCGACGCCCCTGAGCACCTGGCCCGCTTCTGTGCCCGACTCGGTCGCGACCACCGCAAGTTCGGGACGGAACCCGGTCACTATGCGGCCGTGGGCGAGTGTCTGCTCGAAACGCTCGCTCGTTATGCCGGGCCTGCCTGGACCCCGGAGATAGCTCTGGCCTGGCAGCGGGCCTACGGGATCGCCTCCGAGACGATGATGCTCGCCGCGAACGACGACACCCGGCTGCGCCCCGCGACCTGGGCAGCACGGATCATCGAACACCGCCGCCTGGGTAACGCGCTGGCGGAGATCACCGTGGCGACGGATCCGGTGTATCCGTACCAGGCCGGACAGTATGTGAGCATGGAAACGCCGTGGCGGCCCCGGGTGTGGCGGCACTACTCACCGGCGAACGCCCCCCGGCCCGACTCAACCCTGACCTTCCACGTGCGTCACGTCTCCGGCGGGCACGTGAGCCACGCACTCGTCTACCGCGCGCAGGTGGGTGACGTCGTCCGCCTCGGCCCTCCCGAGGGTGACATGGTGCTCTCCTCCGCGTTCCAGGGCGATCTGCTGTGCGTGGCGGGCGGCACCGGTCTGGCTCCGGTCAAGGCTCTGATCGAGCAGATCGCCGACGAGCAACCGCGAAACGCGGAACGGCGGGTCAGCCTGTTCGTCGGCGCGCGTACCGGCAACGAGCTCTACGGGCTGAACGACATGCTGCGGATGTCGCAGCGGTACCACTGGCTGACGGTCAGGGCTGCCGTGTCCCACGAACGCATCCCCGGAGCGGAAGGCTCCCTCCCCGAGGTCATCGCCGCGTCCGGGCCATGGGGAGGCACCGAGGCGTTCGTCAGCGGACCGCCGGGCATGATCGCCGCGACCCGGGAGGCGCTGCAGCGCTGCGGGATGCCCGCCTCCGCGATTCACCACGACCCCTTGGGCGTACCGGTGCTGGATGCCCCCCTGGACTCGGCTCACGTCGAAGAAGAACAGGACAACCGCGCATGAGCGACCGACCCGCAGGACCTGGGTCCGCCGGAGAACACCTTCTTCAGAGCCATCTGGGGACGACAGACCGCGCCGCCGCGTTCTACGACCGTCAGGTGCAGTCCCACCTCACACCTGAGATGCGTGACTTCATCAGGCGCCAGGCCATGGTCTTCCTGTCCACCGCCGACGCGGCCGGCAACTGCGACACCGGCTTCCGGGCCGGGCCGCCCGGATTCGTCATCGACCTCGATGACCGTACCCTGACCTACCCCGAGTACCGGGGCAACGGAGTCCACGCCGGCAACGGAAACATCCTGGAGAACCCCCACCTGGGCATGCTCTTCATGGACTTCACCCACCACCACATAGGTCTCCACGTCAACGGAACCGCGCATGTGGTCGGCGACGGGGAGCAACGACACACCCATCCGTACCTGCCCGTCGACTCCGCACTCAGTCGTCAGCCCGCTCTGTGGGTCAACCTCAGAGTGGACGAAGCCTACGTACAGTGTTCGAAGTACATCCCGCACCTGGAGCCGGCGCCCCGCCCCCGAGGATCATCGACGGGCCGCCCCAAGGACAGCGACTATTTCGTCCCGCCGGTCGCCCATCACCACGAATCGGCGCGGGCGGGCGGATGGCGGACCGAGGGCACCCGCGGCGACCAGGCGGAGCGGCTGCGTCACACCGAAACCCGATGGACCGGCGTGCGCCCTCCAGACCTGCGTGAACAGGTATCCGCGGCGGAGGAGCCGCGGTGACTGCCCGCAATGCGAATGGCCCTCGATCGCCCATCCGCCATCAGTGGCAGTGACCGCTCTCGGTCGCCCGGCCGGTGCCGGTGGCGCCCAAGTCATCAGAGCGGCCGGCGTCGACGCGCGGCCACTGTGCTGTGGGACGTCCAACCGACCACTCCTCCCCCAGCGGCGGCCAGTCGGGAGCCCCGCCCAGGGTCCGCGTGGCGTGCCCGAGGCGCTGCCAGCCTGCCGGTGAGTCCTCCCAGGCCTCCTGGCGTCCGAACACCGTGAGGTCCATGAGCGCGTAGCTGTAGTCCACCGCCTCGGCCCCGCGACGTTTGGTCCAGTACGTCTCGAAGACACGGTCGCCGTCGCGCAGGTAGCACACCAGGTGGAACAAGCCGAGCTCCCGGCCGGCAAGAAGCGACTCGAGCGAGGGTTGGGCGGAATGCCACGGCATCGTCCAGCCCATGAAGGCGCGGTAGCGCAGGCTCTCCTCGTACGACGTCTGCGCATCCGCGAAGCCGTAGGCGGTGTTCCGTCCCTGACAAAACACGGTGAAGGTGATGTCACGGGAGTGCAGATAGGCCAGCTCGCCCACGTGGCTCATCACCCAGGTGCAGCCTTCGCACTGCTCCGCGGCTGGCCGGCCCGGCCACCACATGAAGTAGTAGGCGATCAACTGGCGTCGCCCTTCGAACGCGTCCAGAAGCGTCATGGGACCGTCCGGCCCCAGCAGCGGGCTGTCTGCGGCCACCTCGACCATCGGGAGCCTGCGGCGGGCGGCGGCGATCGCGTCGCCTTCGCGGGTGTGGGCCTTCTCCCTTGCCCGCAGCCCCTCCAACTGCTGCTCGAAGGTCGCGCGGTCGACGACCGGCGGTTGCGCCTTGTTCGGGTTCTCGGACATCAGCGGCTCCTGGGATCGCATCATCGTGGCTACGGATCGCTCCTCAGCGACGTAGTTGCCGATCGGGATCGCCGTCACACGCATCCGACCCGGCTCTACCGTGTTCGAACATACCCACTGCGTCACTCACCGTATCGGCCAGCGATCTCTGCGTGGGCCGGCATACAAGCTCATCGAGTCCGCACAGGCCCGCTGGCTCACCGTCAACGCCTCCCACCTGGTCGCGCCGGCTCGGACTGGCGCGAAGTTCGCGAAGGTCGAACGCGTCGAGCGACCCGAGAACACTTTGGTGTTGACGTCCCTACTCCTGCACTCCTGCACTCCTGCGCGGTGGCCCGAGTGGCCGTCCTGGACTCGCCGCAGCCGGCGACATGCGGGGCGTTGGCCGGTGTTTCAGTGCGCCCTGGGTACACGATCGCTTCGGTGCTTGAGTGAGGAGCAGGAGTATGGGTGTGAAGCTGGTGCGGATTCTGGGCGCGGCGACCGCCGCCTACAGTGTGGCGATCATGGTGCGGCCCGTCTGGCTTGCCCGGCCCTGTGGTCTCACCGACGATGACGGGCAGGTACAGGAGTCCACGGCGACGCTGATCCGGGCGGTCGGTGCCCGGGACGCTGCCATCGGCACGGCCATGGTCTGTGCCCGGGGCCCGCAGGCGCTGCAGGCGGTCAGCGCGTGTCGTGTCGCAGCCGACCTGAGCGACGCCGTCGTCTTCGGGACCGTACTGACCGGGCAGCAGCGGGTGAAGGTCGCCGACTTCGCGGCTGGGTGGGGGGTGCTGTGCGCGGTGGCCGCGGCCGGGCTCGGCCGGGCCGGCCGGCGGAGCAAGCCCGCCTCGTCGTGATCGCTGCGTACTGTCGCACGTCCGTTCCCGTGTCGGCACTGTCTCCGGCCGAGGCATGTGCTCGACGGGAGGTCATCTCCATCGTGGCGGGCGGCCGGTGTCGACGAGGTGGAAGTGGTCGCCGGTGTAGGTGGTGTCGCCCATCCACGTCACCGGCAGCGAGCGCACCCACGACGCCATCGTGTGGGGCACCGGGGCGAGGAACGCCGACGCGCCAACACCCGCCTCAACGACAAGCCGTTCACCAGCGAGCTGGACGGCGTCGGCCCCTGCATCGTGACGCCCGGGCCGTGGAGCGCGGCGGACTTCCGCTTCCAGGCCGAGCACATCGTCACCAGCAAGCTCAACAACGCCGGGCACAACTGCGTCGCCACCCAGATCCTGCTTCTGCCCCGCCACTGGGACGGCACGGAGCGGCTGCTCTCCGAGATCCGTCACGTCCTGCGCGAACTGCCGCGGCGCGGCGGCTACTACCCCGGCGCCGCCGACCGCCTCGACTCCGTGACCCGCGCCCACCCCGAGGCCGAGACGCACGGCGACGACGCCTGCCGCGTCCTCGTCCCGGACATCACCGACCCGGATGACCCGATGCTCACGGACGAGGTGTTCGCGAGCGCCCTGGGCGTGGTCCGTCTGCCGGGCGACGACGTACCCGACTTCCTGCGCGCGGCTACGGAGTTCGCCAACGAACGGCTGCCCGGCATCCTCGGCGCCACACTGCTGGTCCACCCCCGTACCGAACGCGACCACCGCGCCGCCGTGGACGACGCCGTCGCCACGCTGCGCTACGGCACGCTCGGCGTCAACTGCTGGTCCGGCTTCGGCTTCCTCCTCGGCTACACACCGTGGGGAGCCTTCCCCGGCCACACCCGCGAGGACATCGGCAGCGGCGTCGGGTTCGTGCACAACGCGTTCATGTTGGAGGACGTGGAGAAGACCGTCCTGCGAGCCCCCTTCGCTCCCTCCCCCCGCGGCCTGTTCACCGGCTCCCCGTCGCTGTCGCCACGTCCGCCGTACTACGTCACCAACCGCACCGGGCGCTCGACGATGGCACCCCTGACGGCCTACGCCACCGACCCGAGGCCGACCCGACTGCCGGGCATCTTCGCGTCGGCCCTGCGCGGCTGAGCCGGCTCGCCGACCGCTGGTCACCCAGTGGCGGTGCACAGTGATCCCGGCGCGGAACTGGATGGGCAGCCCAGTGCTGAAGTAGCCCAGTGCCCGGCGGTACCGTTCGCTCCTGGCGCGCCGTTCGGGGGTGTTCTCAAAGATCAGCCCGCCCAGCAGTTCTCGTCGTACCGCGCGCATCTCGGTCAGCACGACGTTCTGGATGACCGTCCAACGCCTCCCGATACGGGCCGTCCTCCCGACCCCCGTGGCGGGAGGACGGCCCGGGCCCTTTCCGGTGGAGCCGCCCGGTCAGTACAGCTTGTCGACGGCCGTGCTCGTGGTCTTCTTGAACGCGGCCACGGGCGCGTTCCCGAAGTTGCCCATCTGTCCCCACTTGACGACGGTGACGGTCCTGCCGTCCCGCCCGACCGACAGCAGGGCGACGTCGATGGCGCCCCAGGACGTCTCGGTGTGCAGGCCGCGGACGCGGGCGCCCTCCTCGACCGGCAGCTTGCCGTAGTCCCGGCCCTCGGCCTCGACGTCGGGTGAGGACTCCTCGATGCGGTCGGCGCAGGTGCGGATCAGGTCGTCGTAGTGCTTCGCCAGGGCCTTGGCCTGGGCGGCTGTGCCCGTCACGACGGTCAACTGCACGGCGCTGGTGTCCAGGTCGGTCCGGAACTGCCGGTGCCGGTAGTCGTAGGAGGGCACGCCTTCCGTGCTCACGCAGAGGCCGAGTTCCTCCGGGAACCCGTCGGTGACCGGCCCGGCGGTCCAGGACGACGTCGGATGCGGCGGCAGCTGGGACGCCGACAGGAACTTGGGCGCGGCGGCCTTCGGCGCGGCGCCGGCGGCCGGTGCCGTGAGGACCGTGCCCGCCGCGAGGGCGGCGACGGTGAGTGCGGTGAGAGCGCTCGTTCGGATGCGCATGGACATGGCCATGGGTGTCCCCCGGTGGATGAGTGCGTGGACGTGGATGCCGCGGCGAGGCCGACTGGTCGGCCCGGGCCTGGTCGGTGCGGCACCAAAAGCATCAGCGGTCACAGCGGCCGGGCGCAACAGCCGACGGCCGATCGGGCACGGTGGAACCATCCCAGGCCGTCTGACGTGCAGGTACATGGGGTGCCTGGGATACCGTCCCGGGCCGGGTGGGGTCGTACGAGGACGGGGGGGGACCTGTGCCGGCACAGGACGACGACGACGGCATCGACGAGGTGGCGGAGTTCGCGGTACTGCTGCGGGCGCTGAAGGAGGGCACGGACCGGAGCTATGGCTCGCTGGCCCGCCGTCTGGGCATGAACACCTCGACGCTGCACCGCTACTGCGCGGGCGACGCGGTGCCGCTCGACTTCGCCCCCGTGGAACGCTTCGCGGCCCTGTGCCGAGCGACCTCGGAGCAACGCCTGGAACTCCACCGCCGTTGGCTCCTGGCAGTGGCAGCCCGCCGTCGGCCTCGTACGGCGGGAGCCGCTCAGAGCGCGCCCGACGCCACGGCGGCAAAAGCCGTGAACGACGCGGCGGACGGACCGGACACAGCGGTGGAGGGCATCACCGAACGGAACACGGCGCCGAAGGCCGACGGCGGTCCGGTCGCCACACCGGACACAGCGCCGAAGGCCACCAACAGCTCGGGCGCCGAAACGGGCCCTGCGCCCGGAGAGCCCGGCGCGCCCGCGCGCCCGCTCCCGCGCCGCCCCTGGTACCGCCGTAGACGTCTCGTGGTCGGGCTGGCCTCCGTCTGTGCCGTGCTCGCGACGCTCGGCGCCCTGTCCGCGCTGCCGGACGGGCGGCGTGCGTCCGCCGACGGTCCTGCCCGGGTCGCCGGTCCGACGGCGTCCGGCACGGCGCAGGTCAGGGCGCCTGAGCGACGACGCGCCTCCCCCAGCCCGAGCGGCACCCCCACCTCCGAGCGGCCTTCAAGCTCCGCCGCCCCGAAGAAGAAGCCGAGCACCTCTCGCCCGCCCGACGCGACATCCGCCTCGCCCCGCGGCGAACAGCCCGCCGGGCTGCCCCTCACCTGGTCCGTCAACTCCCAGGCATGGAAGCTCGGTTGCGGTCACGACTACGTCATCGCCAAGCCGCCGGGCCAGGTTCCCCCTCCGCCTGCCCCGCAGGACGCGGCGCCATGGGCGGCGACGCAGAGCGCGGTGCACGGCGGCGAGACACTCGTGCAGTTGTCGGTGCAGGGGCGCAGCGACACGGCCGTCGTGCTGGAGGCGCTGCGCGTGCGCGTGGTCGGCCGTACGGCGCCGGCCGAGGGCAACGCCTACGCCATGGACCAGGGCTGCGGCGGCTCGATCACTCCCCGGTACTTCGCCGTGGACCTGGACAAGGACCGCCCCATCGCCCGCGCGGTCGCCGGGAACGACTCCGGCACTCCGATCCCGGCCGTGCGGATGCCCTACCGCGTCTCGGCGAAGGACCCCGAAGTGCTGCTGGTCACGGCCGGGACCAGGTCGTGCGACTGCCGCTGGTACCTGGAGCTGGACTGGTCCTCCCAGGGCCGCAAGGGCACCGTGCGCATCGACGACGACGGCCGCCCGTTCCGCACCAGCGCCATCGAGGGCCTGCCCCGGTACATGTACGACACCCTGCAACGCCGGTGGGGGCCCTACAGCTGAGGACGGGGCACGACGGAGGGGATGCCCCGGACGCGCATGCCGGGTCGTTCCCAGGACTGTGCGTCCTTCCCCTCTGCCCAGCCGCTCGCGGGGATCGACGACTGGCTGACTCGCGCTCCCCGACCTGAGCGGATGTGCGCGGTGCCCGGGCGATTCAGGCGGCGCTGCCGCCTTTCACATGCGAGGGAGCCCTTTCTCGCACCCCTCCCCCGGCAGTGGCCGACCCCTTGATCAATGGCTCGATTTTGTCTACCGACTGTCAGTGGCGTGAGTAAAGGTTGCGCATGTCCGGGCCCACAACCAGGGCCCTGGATGTTCGATTCCGTGCACCCCACCACCCAAGGGAGAAGCATGCGTACCGAGATCGTTCTGTCCCAGGATGCCCCCGAGCTGGACCTCGACCTGGATCTGCGCGTCTCCGATCTGCCGGAGCAGGCCGAGTCGTTCGGCCAGGGCACCTTCACCTCGCCGAGCAGCTACGCGATCGGCACGCGCTGCCCCATCTGTTGCTGACGGGCTGAGGCCCCCTCGGGGCTCTTCCGAGCGGGGCGGGCCCGGCGCCCGCCCCGCTCTTCCGTACGACGGCGAGGAGCACACACGTGGCGGCGGAGTCCGAAGCCCACCAAGCATCTGCAGCATTCGAGGTACGGGAGCCCGTGCTCGTCCGGATGGCGAGCCGGCCGCGCGGCGCCGCTCTGGCCACGGTCGACGCCGCCGAGCCGGTCTCCGGGGCGCGGCAACTCGTCTCCGATCCCCTGCTCGCTCAGGCGGTCCGGGTCGCCAGCGGCTCGCTGGCCCACAGCCTGGCCGGTCTGACCAGTGACGAAGGCGCGACCGCGCTGGGCCGCAAGCGGACCCTGAGCGCCGCGCGGACCCTGACGCGGTACGCCCGCCGCGCCGGGGCGCGCCCGACACCGTTCGGCCTGTTCGCGGGTGTCGGTACCGCCCGGTTCGGTTCCGCGGCCAAGGCGGAGCCGGGCACCGGTGAGGTCGCGGTCCGGCTCGACGGGGCGTGGCTGCGCCGCCGGGTACTGGCCTGGCTCACCGAGCCCTCCGTCCGCCGGCGCGTGGACGTCGTAGTCAATGACCTGTGCTTCCTGCGGGACGGGCGGCTGTATCTGCGTACCGGCGGTCAGGAGCAGTCGGTGCGTGACAACGCTCTGGTCAGCGCCGTGCGCGAGCGGGCGCGGACCCCGGTGCGGTATGCCGGTCTGCTCGTCTCGCTGGCGGAACGCTTTCCGGCGCTGGACGCCGAGCGGCTCGACCGTCAGCTGGCCGGGCTCCTGCAGCACGGCTTCCTGCTCACCTCGATCACCCCGCACCGCATCGACGGCGCGCTGCTCGACGGCATCGAGGCGGTCCTGGACGCGGCGCTTCCTGACGACGCGCAGGCGCTGCGGGACATCCGGGCGGCCTGTGCCCGGCATCAGGAGGACCCCCCGGGGCTGGGCGGCGACTCCTGGCAGCAGCTCCTGGACGAGGTCCGCCGCCTCGACGTCCCCGGCACGGACAGCGACGCGCACGCCCGGCCGCCGCTGCACGTGGATCTGCACATACCCGGCGAGTTCGTCGTACCGGAGGCGGTCGGGCGGGAGGTGTGCCGGTACGCGGCCGCGATCTGGGCGATCACCACGGAGTGGACGACGCTGGCGTACATGCGGGACTACCGCGAGCGCTTCATCGAGCGCTACGGCACCGCCTGCGCCGTGCCGTTGGGCGAGCTGGTCGACTCGCACCGCGGACTCGGCCTGCCCCCCGAGTACGGCGCGGAGCCCGCGTACGCACGCGGCGGCCCCGGCGACGAGGCGGACGGTCCCCGGCGCGCGATGATCGGCGAGCTGCTTCAGGAGGCCGTCCTGTCCGGCGGCGACCTGGTGCTGACCGACGAGGTCGTACGGCGTCTCGCCGAAGTCGCCGGGCACGATCCCGCGGCCGCGCCGCCGCGCAGCCTCGAACTCTGCTTCCAGGTGCTCTCCGAGAGCACCGCCGCACTGGACCGCGGTGACTTCCGGCTGCTCGGCAGCCCGCACATCGGCGCCTGGACGGCGGGCGCCACCGCGGGCCGGTTCGCGGCGGCGGCCGGCCTCACCGGCCAACTCGCCCGGCTGGCCGCCGACATCGACATCGCCGACACCGCCGTCACCCCAGGCGACGCGGTGATCGCGGCGCAGGTCGAGTTGATGCCCCGCGAGCCGCGCGGCCTCAACATCGTCCAGGTGCCCCGGCTGCTGCCGTACCGCATCCCCGTCGGCGTACCCGACGACCGGGACGACCCCTGCTGCCTGGACTGGCGCTCGCTGCTCGTCGCCGCCGGCTCCGACGGGCTGCGGCTGCTGCACCCGGAGAGCGGCCGTCCGGTCCGCCCGGTGCTGCCGCACATGCTGGCCCTGGACACACAGGCTCCGCCGGTGGCCCGGTTCCTCATGGATCTCGCGACGGCGCGGCCCCGGGTATGGTCGGGCTGGGACTGGGCAGGACATGATGCCCTGGCGTATCTGCCGCGCATCCGCTACGGGCGGGTGGTAGTGATGCCCAAGCGCTGGCTGCCGGGCCGTCGGCTGCGCGACGCGGCCCGGGCACCGGGCGCCGAGGTGTGGGAGCAGGGCCTCGACGCCTGGCGTCGGCGCCTTGCCGTACCGGACCGGCTGCAGATCGCGCGCAACGACCAGATGTACCCCGTCGACCTGCGCGACCGCTGGGACCGGGACCTGCTGCGCGCCGAACTGACCGCCGCACATCCCCAGTTCGTCCTGTACGAGGACCTGACGGCCGGCGGTGCGGAGCTCGGCTGGAACGGCGGACACAGCACGGAGATCGTGGTGCCTCTAGCGGGCGCGCGACGGTCCGCCCGGCGTACGGCTACGGCTACGGCGCCGGAAAGCGCCGAGCCGGCGCGGACCGCCTCGCCGGTCCGGCCTGCCCCCGCGCGGTTCCATCTGCCGGGCGAGGACTGGCTGTTCGCCAAGTGGTACGCGGAGCCGTCGGCCCACGATGCGCTGCTCGCCGAGCATCTGCCGGCCGTACTCGCCGAGGTCGAGGACGAGGTCGACCGCTGGTTCTTCCTGCGCTACCAGGACCCCGAGCCGCATCTGCGGCTGCGTTTCCACGGCGATCCCGTGGCGCTCAACGGCCGGGTGCTGCCCGCGATCAGCCGGGTGTCACGGGCCCTCGTCGAGAGCGGGGCCCTGCGCACGATGACCCTCGACGCGTACCGGCCCGAGAGCGACCGGTACGGAGGCGAGGCCCTGCAGGAGGCGGCCGAGCGTTTCTTCCGCACGGACAGCCTGTCGGCGCTCGTGCAGGTGCGCGCTCTGCGGGGCGCCGCGCGGGCCCTCCCCACCGCCGTGCTCGCCGGGCTCGGGCACGCGGTGCTCCTGGAGTCCCTCGGGGACTGGGACTGGTGCGGCTGGGTCGACCGGATGTTCACGAAGACCGCGGAGCACGAGGTCTACCAGCGGCACCGCGCCGTCGCCGACCGGCTGATCAGGCCGGGGGGCGCGGTGTCGTCGGCGGCGGAAGCACTCGCGGCGCCGTCCCTCGTCGCACTGTGGTCCGAGTCGCCCGAGCCGCGCGCGTACGGGCAGCTGATCCTGTCCGCTCCGGAGGCCGACCGCGACGAGGCCCTGCTGTCGCTGCTGCACATGCGGCACAACCGGCTGTTCGGCATCGACCGGGCGGCCGAGGCCCGCGGGTACGCGGTGCTGCGGGGCGCGGTGCGGACCCATGTCGGCCGTCGGCAGCACGAGAGCAGGAGCGGACGATGACCGGAACCCCCCGGGGCGGGACACGGGAGCACATGATGAACGGGACCACCGAGGGCGGCACACGGGAGCGCCCGGCCGGCCAGTCCGCTCAGGACCTCCGGGAGCGTGCTGCCGCCGTATCCGCCGAGATCCTGAACCGGCTCGCGGACCCCGCCGCCACGATGGCGGCCACGCGCATCCCGGCCCAGGCCGCGGACGACGGGGTCGCCGAGCCGATCTGGGCCGAGCTCACCCTCGGCAGCGGCAGCCCCGGGCTCGCGCTCGCGTTCACGGGAGCCGCCCGGGACGCGGCCCGGCAGGTGCCGCGCGCTCATGCGTATCTCACGGCAGGCACCCGCGCCCTCTCGGGCCGGCCCGCCGCCGCGAGCGGGATCTTCAAGGGGCCGGGGGCCCTGGCGTTCGCCGTGCTGCTCGCTCACCGCACCACCGGGGGCTACGTCTCCGCACTCCAGCGCTTCGACGCCTACCAGCGCGATCTCGTACGGACTGTCCTGCCGCCCGTCGAGGACCGGCCGCTGCCCACCATCGGGCACTACGAGGTCGTCCGTGGCCTGACGGGTGTCGGCCGCTATCTGCTGGCCCGGTCGGAGAGCTGTGAGGAGCCACTGACGGCGGTGCTCGACTACCTCGTACGCCTGTCGCTCGGCACCGTGGAGCACCAAGGCGCAGTGGTGCCGCGCTGGTGGGCCCTGGACGCGCCCCGGACCGGCTCCGAGGCGGCGTTCCCCGGCGGCCATCTCAACCTGGGCCTCTCGCACGGCGTCGCCGGGCCGCTCGCCCTGCTGGCCCTGGCCTGGGAGCAAGGTGTGCGGGTGCCGGGGCAGCGGGAGGCCATGGAGGCGACGGCCGAACTGCTGCGGACCTGGGCGGTGGCGGACCGGTACGGCCTGTTCTGGCCCGGCTACCTTTCCTTCTCCCAGTGGCAACGGGGCCCTGCCGCCTACGACGGAGACGCGAAGTGGCCTGCCTGGTGCTACGGAGCACCAGGGGTCTCGCGCGCTCTGCAGCTGGCCGGACGGGCGCTGGACCGGACTGACTTCTCGAAGCTCGCCCGCGCCTCGGTGGACCGGCTGCTCGTCCTTCCCCGGTCGGCCTGGGGCATCGACGACCATGCGCTGTGCCACGGTTGGGCCGGGGCCCTGCACCAGCTCGGCCGGCTCGACGAACTGTGGCAGGACCCCCGGCTGGCCGAGCTGCGGGACGACATCGCCGCCGAACTCGTCTCCGCCTTCGACCCGGCACTGCCTTTCGGGCTGCGTTTCACGATGACAAAGGTGCCGTTCGGCTCCGATGTCTCCGGCTACCTCGACGGGGCCGCCGGCGTCGCGCTCGCCCTGGACTCGTACGCGGTGGACGGCACACCGGCCGACTGGGACATGCCGCTGCTGCTGGCTTAGCTCGCGCAGCGCGGGATGTGCTGGGTCGGGACAGGCCGGCCGGGCTGCGTCGGGCGGTGCCCGCCGGGCTCCGTCGGACGGTACCGGCTGTGCTGCATCCCATCCCACGGTCCAGCCTCCACCGCTCCCGGCCAAGGATCTACCCGCGAGCCCCTGGCGCCCCTCCCCCTCACCGGCTCAGAGCGCGGCGCCCACCATCCCGACACCACGCGGGCCGTCCAACTACTCGTCCGCAACGGCGTCGTCGAATCTTGATGTCCTACTTAACTCGGTCGAGAAAGCTGAGTACCCGATGGTTGACCTGTATCGCGGCGTGTTCGTCGTAGGACGGGAGGCTGCTGTCGGCGAACAGGTGTCTGTCGCCGGGGTAGAGGAACAGCTCGGCATCGGCAGCCGCCCCGACGACCTCGCGGGCGGCGTCCACGTCGCCCTCCCCGGCGAAGAACGGATCTGCGTCCATGCCGTGAATCTGGACCGGGACGTCCTGGGGCCAGGCGCTGCCGAACTCCGAGGCCGGGACACATGCCTCGATCAACAGCGCGCCCTTCGCGCCGGGGCGAGTCTGGGCCAGCTTCTGCGCCGACATGACACCGAGCGAGAACCCGACGTAGACGAGATCCGCAGGCAGCCCCTCGGCGGCGGCGGTTCCACGCTCGGTGATCGTGTCGAACCCGGCGTTCTCGGCGTAGCCGATGCCTTCCTCCAGGCTCTCGAACACCTGCCCCTCGTACAGATCTGGGGCAAGGACGGTGTGTCCGGCCCGTCGCAGGTGCTCGGCGAACTCGCGAACGCCGGCGGTCAGCCCGTGTCCATGGTGGAAGACCAGCACCTCAGCCATGCTGCCTCCCCTCGTGCTGCGATGCCCGGGCGGCGCCGCGGCACGAGTATGCCCCGCGGCACTGACATCCGCGGGCCCGCATACAGGATCAGGATGGCGGCCCCGGTTCGATGATCCGTGAAAAGGGACAGTTGCGAGGAACCCGGCGATTGATGGTCGGGCGCCGTTGAGGTTGGCGGCCCGGAGACTCCACTGACGGCGGGAGCGCTCCCAACTGGTGACAGGGCTGCGGGCATGCCCGGAGCCCTGTCGGGATCAGCTGGTCGGGAAGTTGTCGGTACTGCTGATACGGCTCTTGATCAGCGCCCCCGACTCGGTCAGTACACCGCTGCTGCTGTAGTCGCTGCCGTTGCAGGTGCCCGGCTTGAACGCCGCGCTGCCCTCGTCGGCGTCGGAGTACGTCCAGTTCGCGTAGCTGATCTTCAGCTGGTCGAGGAGGTCAAGCCACGCGATGCTGCTCGCGCGGTCCATCGCACCACCGCCGGTCGCGCTCACTGTGCCGAACTCGGACACGAACAGGGGCAGTCGCGAGGCCGCTCGGCTCACTGCGGCGCGGTAGTCGTCCTTGTGGCTCGCGGCGTAGAAGTGGAACGCGTACATGATGTTGGTCGCGTTCACGGGGCTGTTGACCACCTCGCTCTCGTTGGAGCCGTCCGAGACACCCAGCGAGGACCAGCCGCGGGTGCCGACGATGATGACGGCGTCGGGATCGGCGGCCCGAATGACCGGAATGACCTGCTCGGCGTAGTTCTTGATGGCCGTCCAGCTCACGCCGTTGGGCTCGTTGGCGATTTCGTAGATCACATTCTTCTTGTTCGCGTTGCGGGCGGCCACGGACGAGAAGAACGTCTTGGCGCGGTCGAGGTTGTAGTTCGGGTCGCCCGGCGTCAGCGTGTGGAAGTCGATCACCGCATACATGCCGCGGGCCTCGGCCATGTCGACCATGCTGTTCACCCGGCTGGTGAAGCCTGCCGGGTCGGTCTCGTAGCCCTGCTCCTGCACGTACATGGCGACGCGGAACAGGTCCGACTTCCAGTCCTCGGCAAGGGCGTCCAGGGAGGTGTCGTTGTAGCACTTGCCGAACCACTGGATGCCGTGTGTGCTCATTCCGCGCAGCTGTATGGGGCGGTTGTACTGGTTGCACAGGTTCACGCCGCAGACGTGCAGTTGGCCGTTCGTGGCCACCGGAGTGCCGGTCGCGGGCGGGTCGGTCGGAGGGTCCGTCGGCGGATCGGTGACGGAGCCTGTGCAGGTCACGCCGTTGAGCGTGAAGGACGCGGGCTTCGGGTTGCTCCCCGTGAAGGAACCCACAAATCCCAGGTCGGCCGACGCACCGGTGGGCAGCGTGCCGTTCCAGTCGGTACCGGCGGCGGTGACCGCGGAGCCGGACTGCGACCAGGTCGCGTTCCAGCCCTGTACGACCTTCTGCCCGGCGTCCGCCATGGTGAACTTGAGGTTCCACCCGCTGACGGAATCCCCCAGGTTCGTGATCTTCACGCCGGCCTGGAAGCCGCCCTGCCACTGGCTGGTGATCGTGTAGTCGACCTTGCAGCCGGTGGCCGCCTGCGCCGAGGGCCCGGCGAGCGTCGTGAGGCCGACGGCCGTTGCGCCGGCCGCCAGTAAAACCAAAAGGCGTTTCAATGCGTTCCTCCTCGCACGAAGCGGACACAACTGGATGGGAGCGCTCCCAAAGCCCATCGGCCCGAGAACGTACACCTGCGCGCTGTTGCGCGATAGGTGTCGGACCGCCGAAATGCCGATGCCGTCCTGAAGAAACGGACAGAGCTGTCAAAGGGCTGATAACCGGCGACGGCCGCAAAGCAGGAGGGATCGGGTCAAGCACCGGTGATCAGGTCGAAGTGCTCCGCCCAGGAGCCCCCATCGTGGGCAACGGGAAGGTGGAAGGACCGTCCATGCGGTGGTTGGCGCCGTTCATGATGAACCGGGTTCCCGTCCGCAACGCGCAGTACTTGCCGATGACAAGCTGCTCGGGACCGTAGCGGTACACGACGTTGCGCGTCTCGAACGCGGTTAGGTCGTCAGGATCGTCGTAGTAGGTGACGTCACCGACGTCGATCAGCGACGACTTCACCACCTGCTTGAGAGGAGCGTCGGGGCGTCCCGGGGCCTTTTGCGGGCTTGGACCTCACCAGCCACAGGCCGGTGAACACGGCGGTGGCCAGTGTGATGGCGCCGGCTGCGACGAAGGCGCTGTTGAGGCCGGTCTCGAAGGAGGCGCCGCCGGATTGCCGGGTGCGGACGACGGCTCCCAGTACCGCCACGCCGAGCACCGCACCGATCTGCCGGGTGGTGCTGCTGATGCCTGACGCGAGGCCGCCTTCCTGCGGGCTGACCGCTTGGATGGCGGCGCCTGTCAGTGGGGACATGGCCAGTGCGAAGCCGGCGCCGGCGAGTCCCAGTCGCCACCACACGTTCCCGTAGCCGGTGTCCGCGTGCACCATGCCGAGGGTCAGCAGTCCCAGGCCGGCCAAGGCCAGGCCGGTGGTGACCACGATGCGGAAGCCGTGCCGGGCGGCGAGCCGGCCCGCGTACGGGCTGACGATCACCATGGCGAGGGATACCGGCAGGGTCTGCAGGCCGGCGAGCAGGATCGAGCTGCCCTGGACGTACACGAAGAACTGGGAGAAGAAGAACGACGAACCCATGAGCGCGAACCCCACCACGACCATGGCGGTGTTGGCCACGCTGAACAGGCGCTGCCGGAACAGTCGCAGCGGCAGCACCGGTGCGGGACGACGCGCTTCGACGGTGACGAAGGCGGCGAGGAGGATCACCGCGGCGGCGAAGCAGCCCAGGATGACCGGTGAGGTCCAGCCGCGGGCACCACCCTCGATCAGCCCGTAGGTCAGTACCCCCACCGCCAGAACAGACAGCACCGTGCCGGGGATGTCGATCGCGGGGGCGCTCGGATTGCGGGATTCGCCGAGGTGATGCAGGCCGACAAGCAACAGGACCACCCCGACGGGCAGATTGACCAGGAAGATGGCGGGCCAGCCGAAGGCTTCTGTCAACACGCCGCCGGCCACGGGGCCTGCGGCCAGACCGATTCCGCTGATTCCGGCCCACAGGCCGATCGCCTTCATCCGTTCTTGCGGCACGGGATAGGCGGCGGCGAGCAGGGCGAGCGAGGCCGGACTCAGCGCCGCGGCTCCGATGCCCTGCAGCACCCGGCCGGCGACCAGCCAGCCGACCGAGGGCGCGAGACTGCACAGCAGCGACGCGACCGTGAACACTGCCACGCCGGACAGGTACACCCGCTTGCGGCCGAACCGGTCGGCGAAGACACCGCCCGACATCAACAGCATGGCGACCAGCAGTACGTACGAGTCGACGATCCATTGCAGACCGGTCAGCTGAGTGTGGAGCCGGTGCTGCATGTCGGGCAGCGCCGCTCCGACGATCGTGTTGTCGAGCAGCACCATGGCCCAAACAGGTCACCGTGAGCAGCATGACCCGGTTTGGTCGACTGCCTGCGGTCGCATGCGATGCGGCCATGGGATCCCCCTCGATTGTTGGTTGCGCCGGCCACGGTCGACGCGGGTGGCGATACGCCTCGCCCCCTAACGCAGGCGTCGGCTGCGTTAGGAGACTGTAAAGAGACGCGCCCTTAAACGCAAGTACCGACTGCGTTAAGGTGGGGGCATGAACGAGGGACAGCGAGCCCGGCGGCCCGGCGGTCGCAGCGCCCGCATCGGCGCGCAGGTGCACCAGGCCGTCACCGACCTGATCGGTGAGCGCGGCTACGGCAACTTCACCGTCGGCGAGGTCTCAGCGCGCGCAGGTGTCGCCGACAGCAGCATCTACCGCCGGTGGGGCAGCCTGGAAGCCCTGCTCACCGACGTGGCGCTCACCCGCCTCAACGCGCAGTCGCCGATGCCCGACACCGGGAGCCTCGCCGGCGACCTGCGCACGTACGCGGCCCAAGTGGCCCGCGAGATCACCGGACCCGACGGCCCGGCGGTGCTGCACCTGGCCGTCGCCCTGTCGAGTACAGGTCAGCAGGGTCTGCAGGCTGGAGCCGACCTCCGCGCCGAACGCACCCGGCAACTGCAGTCCATGCTCGATCGCGCCCGCGACCGCGGCGAGGACGCACCCGACGCGTTCGACGTGCTGGACCACGTCCTGGCGCCGATGTACATCCGCGTCTTGTTCGGCATGGTCCCGCTCACCCCGGACTACATCGACGGCCTGGTCGACCGATTGCTGTGACCCCGGCCCGGTCCCGGGATCAGCCCTCGGACGCAGCGCCAGGGCACCATGACGTGCTCGCCGACACGCTCCCGACCCGCTCGGGCGACCTTCTCTCCTTCATCCTGAAGCCGGCGGACACCCTGCAGCCGGCGGACGATCTCGGCGACGTCCAGCGCGCAGTGGAAGATGATCGGCCGCGTTGATCTCCGGGCGGGTGAGACCGCGGGGCGGTATCAGCGGCGATGGACGCTCACCGCGTAGCCGCCGCCGTCATACGGGTCTGCGCCCCAGGTCGCGAAGCGGTCGGTGAGGGTGAGGCCGGCTCCGGTGCAGTAGGCGTCGTACTGCGTCAAAGTGAGGCCGGGCGGTACGGGGAGGTGGTCCTGGTCCAGGCCGAAGCCGGCGACGAGCAGGCCGCCCGGGCGCAGCGCGCGGGCCAGCGTAGCCGCGACGTCGGCTTCGGTGCCCGGAGCGAGGAGGGGAAAGACATTGCCCGCGGCGACGACGAGGTCGAAGCCAGGAGTGATGCCCGCGGCGGCCGGGTCGAAGTCGGACAGGTCGGCTTCCAGCCAGGTCAGTCGCGGCGCACTGCTGCGGGCCACACTCAGCATGGAAGCGTCGCTGTCCACGCCGACGCCGTCGTATCCGAGTCGGGCGAGCTCGATCAGGACCCGGCCCGTGCCGCAGCCCGCGTCCAACACTCGTGCCCCGCGGGGCACCAACGTGGCGCACAGTCGCGCCTCACCGTGTACGTCCTGTCCGTGTTCTGCGAGTTCCGCGAAACGAGCGGCGTACTCCTCACCGGACGTACCTCCGGTCAGCTGCTCCCATCGGTTCATACCGGCGAGTCTAGGTCCACGATCGCCTGGTCATTCCGGGAGCCTGCCCTCGCCGTCACGGGGACGCCACGCCCGGAGTCGGCTCGCGCGCCGTGGCCCGGCGCGGAGCGGGCGCCGTGTGCGTCAGTGCCGTACGTGCGGCCAGTCGGCGAGTTCCTCGCCGTCGGCGGGCTGAGCGGTGGCCTGATCCACGGAGTCGTGGAACGAGTAGACGGGACGCAGCCCGCCGAGGGAGAAGACGCGGAGCAGACGCTCGTCGTCGCAGGCGATGCGCAGCGAGCCGTGGTGGGCCTGGATGCGCTTGGTGACCGCGACGATCATGCCGAGCCCCGCCGAGTCCAGGAAAGGGGCGCCGCAGAGGTCCAGAACGAAATGTCGGTGACCGTCGGCCACGAGTCGGAACACCTCGGCTCGCACGACGGGCGCGAAAGCGATGTCGATCTCACCCGTGGCGTCGACGACGGTCCAGCCATGGGTCACGCGGAAACCGACCGACCCCTGCGGTCCTGCCAGGCCCTGATCACTCACGTTATCCATCCCTCAGATCGCCGACCGTTTTGTCCCTTCTCATCCAGGAAACGGGAACGGCAGCGCGGTCACAAGGGCCCGGATTTCAGATGGTGAGCGAGAGTCCCCGGGACACACGCTCCGCGGTGACGACCAGCCGCGCCACGGCATCCTCGAGGGAGGCGGCACGGCTGACGTTCAGGGAGATCCCGAGCGCGCCGATGGTGTCGCCCTGGCGCACGGGCACCGCCACGCACGCGGTGCCGAGGGCGTACTCCTCGACATCGGTGACGGCAGGCACCTGAGCAGCGGCGTCGAGACGTCGTAGCAGTTCGCGCGGGTAGGTGATGGTGCGAGGGGTGAGATCGTTCAGCGTGTGACGGGAGAGGTAGTCGGCGCGAGCCTCCTGGTCCAGTTCGCGCAGCACGCACTTGCCCAGCGCCGTGGCGTGTCCCGCGTCCTCGAAACCGACCCACAGATCGACCCGCGGGGCCTTCGGGCCGTCCACGATCTCCGCGACCCGGATCTCGCCGTCCTCGTAGAACGTCAGATAGGCCGCGGCCGACAGGCCGTCGCGCAACTCCGTGAGCGTCGGACGGACCCGGCTGAGTGCCGCCTGATCACGGCTTCCTCCGTGCAGCGCGCCCAGCTTCTCGCCGAGGATGAAGGTGCCGTCGTCGAGTTTGCGCACGTAGCCGTCGTGCACCATCGTGCGCAGGAGATGGTAAGTGGTGGCCAGGGCCAACCCTGTCTCACGCGCCAGCTGCTTGGCCGGGACACCGCCCTCGTGCGCGCCGACGGCTTCCATCAGCCGGAAGGCTCGCTGCACCGACGATATGAGTGTGGGGCCGTCCTTTCCACTCATCTCTCCACGGTGCTCGCCCACGCCGGTCCACGCAAGTCCGCGGCCGGTTGGCTCGTCAGGAGGGGCGTCTGACGGTGCTCCGGCCCGTTGCGGCACCTGACGCCGGGAGTCCCGGGCGGTAGGGCAGAGCCCGAAACGGTGCCGGCTTCGCTCCCCTCCACGCCGGTCCGATCCGCTGCCGACAGCCGTTGGCCGGAAGCGCTCACCCGGCCGCATCGGGCGAGTCACAGCTCTGGACGGTCGTCCCGGGGTGTGCTCTCATCCTCAGTGCGCTCTCGCCTTCCAACGATGTACAACGCCGCGACCTCGTACCCCCGTCGGCACGGAGCCCTGCCCCCGTGCGGCCCGTGGTGGGACCGGCGGCACCGAAGCATCCGAGTCCACAGTCAGGAGACCCGCATGTCCGTCAGCAGACGCGCCCTCCTCGGCACCGGCGCCCTGGCCCTCGGCACGGCGGCGCTGGGCGGCCCGCTGAGCACCTCCGCGACCGCCGCCACGTCGAAAGCGGCCGGTGCGCTCGCGCCCGAGGCCTTCCGCAAGCTGCCGGCGGGCAGCGTCACCGCGCGGGGCTGGCTCGCCGGTCAGCTCAGGCTGCAACTCGACGGCCTGTGCGGCCGGTTCGAGAGTCTGTCGCACTTCCTCGACTTCTCGGCCACGGGCTGGGTGCACCCGGAGCGCGGGGCGTGGGAGGAAGTGCCGTACTGGCTGCGCGGATACGTGCCGATGGCGGTCGCCACCGGGGACCGGGAGGCACTCGCGCGCTCGGGCACCTGGATCGAGGCGATCCTGGCCACTCAGCAGAGCGACGGCTTCTTCGGACCGCGCGCGTTGCGTACGTCGCTGAACGGCGGTCCGGACTTCTGGCCGTTCCTGCCGCTGCTCCAGGCGCTGCGCACGTACGAGGAGTACACGCGGGACGCGCGCATCGTCCCCTTCATCACCCGGTTCCTGCGCTTCATGAACGCCCAGGGCCCCGGCGCCTTCAACACCAGCTGGGTCTCCTACCGTTGGGGCGACGGCCTCGACGTCGCCCTGTGGCTGCACCGCCGCACCGGCGAGGCGTTCCTGCTGGACCTGGCCACCAAGATGCACACCCTGGGCGCCGACTGGACGGGTCCCACGCCCTCCCGGCACAACGTCAACATCGCCCAGGGCTTCCGTGAGCCCGCGCAGTACGCGCTGGTGACCGGTGACGCGGAGCTGATCCGGGCCACGTACCGGGCCTACGACCAGGTCATGGACGTATACGGGCAGTTCCCCGGCGGCGGCATGGCCGGGGACGAGAACTACCGGCCGGGCTTCACCGACCCGCGGCAGGGCTTCGAGACCTGCGGGATCGTCGAGTTCATGGCCAGCCACGAGCTGCTCACCAGGATCACCGGCGACCCGGTCTGGGCCGACCGGTGCGAGGACCTGGCCTTCAACATGCTGCCCGCCTCCCTTGACCCGCAGGGCAGGGCCATCCACTACGTCACCAGCGCCAACGGCGTCGATCTGGACGACCGGCCGAAGACACAGGGGCAGTTCCAGAACGGCTTCGCCATGCAGGCCTTCCAGCCCGGCGTCGACCAGTACCGCTGCTGCCCGCACAACTACGGCATGGGCTGGCCGTACTTCACCGAGGAGCTGTGGCTGGCCACCCCGGACGGTGGACTGGCGGCGGCGATGTACGCCCCGAGCCGGGTCCGCGCGCAGGTCGCCGGGGGCACGACGGTCACCGTCACCGAGGACACCGGCTATCCGTTCACCGAGACCGTCACGCTGACCGTGTCCACGCCCGGCCCGGTCGCCTTTCCCCTGCGGATGCGGGTGCCGGGCTGGTGCGACGGGCCGGAGGTCCGCGTCAACGGCCGCTCCGTGGCCGCGCCGGGCGGACCCGACTGGGTCACCGTACGGCGGACCTGGCGCAACGGCGACAAGGTGTCCCTGCGTCTCCCCCAGCGGACCACGCTGCGCCACTGGCCCGACCAGCACGACGCCGTCAGCGTCCAGCACGGGCCCCTCACCTACTCCCTGCGGATCGGCGAGCGGTACGAGCGCTACGCGGGCGACGACGCCTTCCCCGAGTACGCGGTGCACGCCACCTCCGCGTGGAACTACGGTCTCGCCGCGTCGCCCCGACTGGACTTCACCCCGACGCGGGGCCCGGTGCCCGACAACCCCTTCACCCACGAGACGGTCCCGGTCCGCATCACCGCCGAGGCCCGTCGCATCGAGGAGTGGATCGCGGACGACGAGAACGTGGTCGCACCCCTGCAGGCCGGGCCGGCCCGCAGCGACTCCCCCGTGGAGACGGTCACCCTGGTCCCCATGGGCGCCGCGAGGCTGCGCATCACCGCGTTCCCCACGGCCGCACCCGACGGCAGGGCCTGGACGCCGGAACCGCCCTTCCGGCGCGTCCAGAACAGGCACAGCGGCAAGGTCCTCGCCGTGGACGGCATGTCCCTGGAGAACAGCGCGCGTGTGGTGCAGTTCGACAACTCCGGTACCGCCGACCACGCCTGGCAGCTCGCGGACCAGGGCGAGGGCTGGTACCTGATCCGCAACGGCAACAGCGGCAAGGTCCTCGGCGTCGACGGAATGTCCACCGCGAACAGCGCCCGTGTCGTCCAGTACGAGGACAACGGCACCGCCGACCACCTGTGGACGCTGGTGGACGACGGGGACGGCTGGTACCGCATCCGGAACCGGCACAGCGGCAAGGTCCTCGGCGTCGACGGGATGTCGACCGGCAACAGCGCGCAGGTCGTCCAGTTCGACGACAACGGCACCGCCGACCACCTCTGGAAGTTCGTGTGACGCGTCGGGAGTGAGTCGGGAGTGAAAGGAGCGTTTGCCGCACCTGGGTTGACGGCGGATCAGTGAAGTGGTGCGCGAGGTCTGGACAGATGCGGAAGGGCGTGTTGTCATTCCGCTGACACCAGCTTTCCAACGTTGCAAAGAGCGCTTCCGAGGAAGGGTCCGATGACCAGACCACACACCCGCCCACGAGCCAGAGTGTGGGCACTTCTGACAGCGGCGGCCCTGGTGCTGCCCACGAGCGGCCTCACGGCCTCCGCCACGGCCGCGGAGCCGACCACCGGCAAGTCCGCGGTCACCGCCGAGAAGGACGGCAAGTCCGCCGTCGAGGTACAGGGCCTCAAGGGCGAGTACTTCAGCATGTCCGCGCCGGGGGCGAGGGACTTCGCCGAACTCGGCGGTACCGTGCTCGACCCGCAGGTCAACTTCTCCGGACTGACCAGCACCTTCCAGGAGCTGACCGGCAGGACGGAGCACACGACCGCCCGCTGGACCGGGCAGATCGCGGCGCCGACCACCGGCGACTACACCTTCCACGCCATCGGCGACAACGGCTTCCGGCTCTTCATCGACGGCGAGCCGGTCATCGACCACTGGCAGCCGGACTGGGACAACGAGCAGACGAGCGCCGCGGTCCACCTGAAGGCGGGCGAGAAGCACGACTTCCGCCTGGAGATGTTCCAGGACATCGGCGGCGCCAACATGTTCCTGCGCTGGTCCACGCCGACGATGGCCAAGCAGATCGTGCCGATGTCGGCGTTCACCCCGCCGGACGACTTCGAGGTCTACCCGCTGGAGCTGAACGTCGGCGAGGACGGCCGGCAGGTGCGGGCCCGCTTCGAGGGCAGGGTCGGCGACGTCGGGGGGCTCACGGAGCACCTGAAGGTCGAGGCCGACACGACCGCGATGCCCGTCAAGTCGGTGCGGGTGGCGCCCGGCGACCGCAGCTCGCTCCTCATCACGCTCGCGGAGCCGATCCAGAAGAACCAGCAGGTCAAGTTCTCCTACGACGGCGAGGGCGGCCTCACCGACGGCGGCGAGACGGTGCCCCAGGTCGTCCGGTACGCGCAGAACGCGTCCACCCACCGGCTCACCACCCCGTGGGGCGACAGGCTCGACGAGAAGAACCCGCTGCCCGAGTACCCGCGCCCCCAGCAGGTACGGTCGAAGTGGAAGAACCTCAACGGGCCGTGGCAGTTCAGCGCCGCCGAGGCCGGCGAGCAGCCGGTGTTCGGCAAGAACCTGGACGAGAAGATCATCGTGCCGTTCCCGGTCGAGTCGCAGCTCTCCGGGCTTGAGCGGCACGAGGACCACATGTTCTACCGCAAGCTCGTGGACGTGCCGAAGAGCTGGAAGGTCGGCAAGAGTGACAGGGCCGGCAATCGCCTGAAGCTCAACTTCGGTGCCGTCGACTACCAAGCACGCGTCTTCGTCAACGGCAAGAAGGTCGCGGAGCACACCGGCGGGTACAACGCCTTCAGCGCCGACATCACCGACGCGCTGAAGGGCAGGGGGCCGCAGGAGGTCGTCGTCGCGGTCACCGACACCGGCGGCGCCAACCAGCCGATGGGCAAGCAGTCCCGCAACCCGGGCGGCATCTTCTACACCCAGTCGTCCGGTATCTGGCAGACGGTGTGGATGGAACCCGTCGCCCGCGCGTCCGTTGACAACGTAGTCACGACCCCGGACATCGACACCAGCAGCCTCGCGGTGACCGTCGAGTCCGACGACGCCTCCGACAAGGCCCGCGTCGAGGCGGTAGCCCGCGACAAGCGGGGCAAGGTCGTCGGCAGGGTCAGCGGGCCCGCCAACGAGAAGCTGAGCCTGCCCGTCGCAAAGCAGCATCTGTGGAGCCCCGACGACCCGTACCTCTACGACCTCGACGTGAAGCTCGTCGACGGCAGGTCGACCGACCGGGTCGGCGGCTACTTCGGCATGCGGAAGATCAGCGTCGAGAAGGTCGGCGGGTTCCCGAAGCTGGTGCTGAACGGGAAGCCCGTCTTCTCGCTGGCCACCCTTGACCAGGGCTTCTGGCCGGACGGTCTGTACACGGCACCGAGCGACGACGCCCTCGCCTTCGACCTGGAGGCCCACAAGAAGCTGGGCTTCAACGCGGTGCGCAAGCACATCAAGGTGGAGTCGCCGCGCTGGTTCTACCACGCGGACCGGCTCGGGCTGCTGGTGTGGCAGGACTTCGTCTCCGGGAACTTCCCCGACGAGTCCGGGCAGCAGGCGTTCGTCGACCAGGGCATGGAGATGATGCGGCAGCACCACAACTCGCCGTCCGTCATCGGCTGGGTCGTCTTCAACGAGGGCTGGGGCGAGTGGAACCGGGAGGCCACCGGCCGTCTCGCCGAGTCCGTGAAGGCCGCCGACCCGTCCCGGATCGTCAACGCCCACAGCGGTGTCAACTGCTGCAACTCCAAGGGCGATTCGGGCAAGGGCGACATCATCGACCACCACGACTACAACAACGAGGATCCGCCCTTCCCCGACGAGACCAGGGCCGCCATGGACGGCGAGCACGGTGGCTTCACCCTGCGCACGCCGGGGCACATGTGGCCGGGCGCCCCGACGGTGATCTACAGCGGTGTGGCCGACAAGGAGGCGCTGACCCGCAAGTACGTGGAGAACACCGAGGAGTTCTACCTGGCCCAGGCCGGCGCGGAGCTGTCCGGCTCGGTGTACACGCAGATCACCGACCTGGAGAACGAGCTCAACGGTCTGTACACGTACGACCGCCGGGAGATCAAGGTCGATCCGGTCCGGGTCCGTGAGGTCAACCGCAAGGTCATCGCGGCCGGTGCGGCGGCGGGCGACCGGGAGCCGCTGACGGGCGGTGGCAGCTGGTCCCTGGACGAGAACTCCGGCACCACGGCCGAGGACAGTGGACCGAACGGCCGGGACCTGACCCTCGCCGCGGGCACGACCTGGACCCCGGGTGTCAGCGGCAGCGCGCTGAAGTTCGACGGTCAGGGCCAGTCCGCACAGACGGACGGGCCGGTGCTCGACACCACCGGCAGCTACTCGGTCTCCGCCTGGGTACGGCTGGACGCGCTTCCCGGCAACTACGCCACCGCGGTCAGCCAGGACACGCGGCGGCAGGCCAGCCCGTTCTACCTCCAGTACGGTCAGGGCGCGTTCGCCTTCAGCACGCCCGGCGAGAACCGGGCGCGGGTGGAGACCACCCCGGAGACGGGCCGCTGGTACCACCTCGTCGGCGTACGGGACGGTGCGGACAACCGGCTCAGTCTGTACGTCGACGGTGAGCCGGCCGCCACGGCGACCGCCGGGCCGGCCTACCCGAGCACCGGGCCGCTGGCCGTGGGCCGCGCCCAGTGGGACGGCAACACGACGGACTTCTGGAACGGTGCGGTCGACCAGGTCCACGCCTACGACAAGGCCCTCACCGCCGAGGAGGTGAAGGGCCTGTACACCGAGGAGAGGCCGTAAGCAGCACCGAGCCTCCTCCGGTCCCGGCGGGAAGCGGGTTCGCCCCGCTTCCCGCCGGGTGGTTCAACGGACCGGGCCGACTGCCACGTTGTCGAAGGAGGCATCGGTGTCGAAGACACGGACGCCGTTGGCCCCGCTGCGGTACGTGCCGTCGGTGACGGAGATCCTCGGGGTCGTCATGTCGTCCACGTACACCTTGATGGAGGAGCCGACGGCCGTGACCCTCATCCGGTGGGTGGATCCGGGGTCGAGGGACGTGGGCGCGGTCGCCAGCGGTGTCCAGGAGTCGGCGGCCCGGCCGAGCACGACCCTGCCGTCCCGGCGGATGCCCGCGTAGTACCCGGTGTAGCCGTCCACGCCGACCGACGGCCGGTTCACCCGGAAGTTCAGGCCCGCGTCACCGCCGCCCGAGCCGAGGCGCACGTCGGCGTCGTAGGTGAAGTCGGCGAAGTCGGTGTCGAGGAGTGCCTTGCCGCCCAGTGAGTGTCCCGCCCGGTAGCGTCCGCCATCGGCCGACCAGGAGCCGCCGTAGGTCCGCCCGCCGAGCGCGTTGCCGTCGGCGAAGTTGTCCTTCACGCCCATCTGGATGCGCCGAATGGTGCCGTCCGGGTTGAGGTACATCCTGTCGTAGGCGGGTTGGCGATGGTTGCCGTCGGTCTCGCTGAGCGGGCGGCGGTGGTGGTGGTGGTGGACGATGTACCAGATGTCGGTGCCCGGCACGTTGATCACGGAGTTGTGTCCGGATCCCTTGGCGACCGGGGGGTCCTGGGCGAGGAGTCTGTCGATCTTCTCGAAGGGGCCGGTGGGTGAGTCGGAGATCGCGTAGGAGACCGAGTAATCGGGTCCGGTCCAGCCGCCCTCGGACCACATCAGGTAGTACTTGCCGCCCCGTTTGAACATCTGGGGCCCCTCGACGTAGTCCGCCGGCGTGATCTCCTTGTACGTCGATCCGTCGGGGAAGGTGACGAGGTTGGTCATGTCCCGGGGGACGTCGGCCGTCTTGAGGACCTCGCTGTGCTTGGTCCAGTGGACCAGGTCGGTCGAGGAGAACGCGTCGAGGTAGGTCTGCTCGGCGTAGCTCTTGGAGGTCGTCGGGAAGACCCAGTAGCGCCCGTCGTAGCGCGCGGTGTCGGGGCCGGCGTACCAGCCGTCGACGAACGGGTTGCCGGCTTCGGAGGTCGAGTACTCGGGGGCGGCGACGGTGCCGGACGGCGAGGGCATCGCGATCAGTCCGCCGACGAGTACCGAGGCGCAGGACTTGGCGACGAGGCCGGTCGTTTTGACGGGGGGCATGGGTGGGCCACTCCTGTCGGTCGGTGGTGGGGGGAGTGCACCGGCCGGCGGGTGGGCGTGGCACCGGCCGTGGAGACCGGACGCGGCAGCCGGGGCGATTGAGGCACGGCTGCCGAGTCCGGGGCTTGTCACATCAGCCGGCGTCTGCGCCCGAGCCAGGTCTGGGCGATCACGACGAGCGCCAGGAAGGCGCCGCTGACGACGAGTTGGTAGGAGGAGTCGAGGGAGCCGATCTGGTTGACGACGTTCTGGATGACCTTGAGCAGCAGGACGCCGACCAGCGAGCCGCTGACGTAGCCGAGGCCGCCGGTGAGCAGCGTGCCGCCGATGACGACGGCGGAGATGGCGTCCAGCTCCATGCCGTTGCCGAGGATGGTCACGCCGGAGGCCAGCCAGGCGGCGTTGAGGGCGCCGGCCAGTCCGGCGAGCAGCCCGGACAGGGTGTAGATCAGGATCTTGGTGCGGGCGACCGGGGCGCCCATCAGCGCCGCCGCGTCCTCGTTGCCGCCGACCGCGTACACGTGCTGGCCGAAGCGGGTGCGGCGCAGGACCACGGCGCCCGCGCCGAACAGGGCGAGTGTGATCCACACCGGGTTGCCGAGGCCCAGTGTGCTGCCCTGGCCCAGTTCGGCGAGGAAGGAGCCCTTGGCGATGAGGTACGTGTTCGCGCCCTCGTCGGTGATGGCCAGCATCAGGCCGCGGGCGCCCAGCATGGCGGCCGGCTGGCGGTGCCGCGGGACTGGGCCCACAGCCCCACCGCGGCCGGCCCGGTCCTGCGCACCGCCGCGACGAGCGACTCGACGGGCAGGGCGCCGCCGAACATACGCACTGGAACGCCTCGCTCCGTCAGCGCCGCGGACAGCACTTCCAGGGGCAGTGTGTGGTTCTCCCCCGGTACGCAGGCGAGCAGTGTGGTGGCGCCGGGGCGGTCCGCGACCGTGTTGGGCGTGGTGCGCCGTAGCGCGCCGGAGACGTGCCAGGACAGGAAGTGCTCGACCTCGACGTACTTCTCGCCCGATGTCTCCCACTCGCGGCCGACGGCCTGGAGCGTCGGCACGATCACCTCGGTCCAGGCGGCGACCAGTCCGTGCTCGGCGATCGCGGCGAGCAGCAGTTCGTCCAGGGTGGCGGCGTCGAGGCACAGGGCGGCACGGGCGATTCCTTTGCATTCCAGACGCACGTCACCGAGTTGCAGCCCGCTCCCCGCCCGGCTGCGGCCCCGGGCCGCGGGCCGCCCCGCCCCTACGGCCGTCCGCCCGGGCGGGGCCTCGGCCGATGGCTCCTCGCTGCGCGCCAGCCGTGCGGCCTCGGCCGGTGGCAGCCCGGTCGCCGTCCACGCGCACATCCGCTCCAGCCTCGCCACGTCCTCAGGAGTCCATCGCCGGTGCCGGCCGCCTGTGCGCGCGTCGGGGCCGAGCCCGTACCGGCTGTCCCACGTACGGACCGTCGTGGGAGCCACTCCCAGACGCCGGGCAACCTCGCCGGTGGTCAGCCCGCCGCCCGGCGAACCGCCCTGGTCACCCCGGTCCTCGCCGTTTCCCGTAAGCGCACTCATACACCCACTCTGCGACGCATAAACGACGCATATTGCCTGCGTCGTTTATGCGTCCAAGACTGGAGGCAGCCGCACGGCGGCCGGCACGGCGGACGAGCGGACTTGCCGTTCGGAGGACGGCCTTCCGTCCCCGTACGACGCACGGCAGGAGGAGACAGGCCATGACCACGAACGCGCGATCGACCACGGCCCTCGTCCCGCCCGTGGAGGAGACCCGGTACGAGGAGGACCTGGCCCGAGGCCTGGTCGCCGCGGACGAGGCGGCGTTCGCGGCCATCTACCGGCACTGGGGCTCGCTTGTCCACACCATGGCCACCCGGTCCCTCGGCGACGTCCACGAGGCCGAGGACGTGACACAGCAGGTCTTCATCGGCGCCCGGCGCGGGCGGCACGGCTTCCGACCGGAGCGGGGCGCACTCGGCGCCTGGCTGGTCGGCATCACGCGCCGCAAGATCGTCGATGCGCTGGCCGCCAGGACGAGGCGTCTCGCCCTCGTCGACTCGGCCACTCGCGAGGCCGCGCCCGCCCTGCTCGTCCAGGCGGCACCGGACGAAGTGCTCGACCGCGTGCTGCTCGTCGATGCCTTGTCCCGGCTGCCTCACGCTCAGCGAGAGGTGCTGTGCATGGCCTTCTACGAGGATCTGACCCAGGCCCGGATCGCGGAACGTACCGGTGCGCCCCTGGGGACGGTCAAGAGTCACGCCCGCCGCGGTCTGCACCGGCTGCGCCTGGTGATCGACCAGGGAAGCGCACTCGGCACGACCGACTGACCGAACCCGAAGAAGCAGGGCCGCGGACGCATCCATGGCACTGCGGAACAGCGAAACACAACCGAGACTCCGCAGCAGGCGGAGACTCCGCTCGAAGGGATGATCCCCATGACCTCCCGCACCCCCATCGCAATCGCCGCCTCGGCCGGCGCCTGCGCCCTTGCCCTCGGCGTGGCCGCACCCGCCATGGCGGCTCCCGCCCAGGCACAGGACAAATCCATGGTCTCCGTCTTCCACGGCATACCGGGAATGACGGTCGACGTCTACGCCAACGGCGACGAGCTGCTCAGCGACTTCAAGCCCGGCACGGTCACCGACCCGCAGTCCCTCGACGCCGGGACCTACGACATCCAGATCTTCGAAGCGGGCCAGAGCCCCGACGGCACACCGGCCCTCGAGAAGCAGGTGAAGGTACCCGAAGGCGGCAACGCCACGGTCGCCGCACACCTCTCCGCCGACGGCGAACCCCAGCTGACGGCGTTCACCAACGACGTCTCGAAGGTGGACGCCGGCAAGGCCCGCCTGACGGTCCGCCATGTCGCGGCCGCGCCCGCCGTGGACGTACGAGCCGGCGGACAGCCCGTCTTCACCGACCTGACCAACCCCAACCAGGACAGCGCCGCGGTCGACGCCGGCACCGTGAACGCCGATGTCGTCCTGGCCGGCACGGACACCGTGGCCATCGGACCGGCGGACCTCGACCTCAAGGAAGGGACGAGCAACGTCGTCTACGCCTGGGGCAGCGCCGAGGACAAGAACCTGGCCCTGGCCACCCAGACGTTCAGCGGCATGGAATCGATGCCCAGCGGAGTGCACGCGGGCGGCAGCGGCGCCGCCGCCAACCAGAACTCCCCCGACCAGTGGCTGGCCTGGGCCGCGGCAGCCGGGGCCATCACGGTGACGGGCGTCCTGGTGGCTCGCCAAGTCGCGGGCCGACGTGGCTGACGCCGCGCGACGGCTGACCGGACTGACGATGGCGGCTGCCGCGCTGGCAGCCGTCCTCGGCATTTCGGGTCAGCCGTCAGAGCCGGGACCCGCCCCGCCCGACTTAGGATCCGCACCTTCGGAGCAGAGGGCGACAACAGCCCCGTCGCCTGTCCGCCCTGAGTCACAGGCCGATACGACACTGGACGCGCCACCTGAGCGAGTTCAGGTCCCCGACGTGGGCCTTGACGCCCGTGTACGACCGGTCGGCGTGACCGAACGGGGAGCCATGACGGTCCCCGAAGACCCTTCCGTGGCAGGTTGGTACCGCTACGGTCCAGCTCCGGGGAGCCCTCAGGGGTCGGCCGTACTCGTCGGACACGTGGACGGCGACACGGGCGCCCTCGGCGAGTTCGCCGCGCTCTACGAGGTACGGCGCGGCGACCGCGTCGAGGTACGGCGAGCCGAGGCGGCACCGGCCGTCTACCGCGTCGTCTCGCGTGCCACCGTGCCGAAGGACGAACTGCCGGCCGCCGTGTTCCGCCGGACCGGCACACCGGCCCTCACCCTGATCACGTGTGCGCCGCCGTTCGTGCCCGAGCGGGGCGGCTACCTCGCCAACCTCGTCGTCACTGCCGAGCCGGTGCCGGATTGACAGCCTTCGGTCACACGCAACCGGCGCGCACGCAGAGACAATGGAGCCCGAGACGCAGGAGGGGCCCAGTGGGCCACGTCGAACCGTCGCATCTGGTGGAGCTGGCACTTGGTCACGCGAGCAGCGACGAGGACATCAGCGCCCTGCGGCATGTCGCGTCGTGCCGGCGCTGCCGCGAAGAACTGAAGCTGATGACCCGCGTGGTGACCGCCGCGCGTGACGTGGAGGCGTCGAACCTGCTGCCGGTCACTCCGCCCGAGCGCGTCTGGCAGCGCATCATCCAGGAACTGTCACCTGAGGCCATCAGGCTCCCACCCCCCAGGAAACGCCCTGTCCGTCGGTCCGCCCCCAAGTCGCCCTGCGCAGTCCGACTCAGGCGGACAGCCGGCGCCGGAACGCGCGAGTGCATCCTCGCGCTCGCTCTGGTCGCCGGCATCGTTCTCTTCCAATGGTTGCGCGTCAGGGCTGGTCGCGGGCCTGCTCGGCAGCCTGGCCGGCGGCGCCGGTCTCCGTGGTGGCACCGCGGGTGCTGAGCCTGCCGCCGCTGGACTCGAGGTGGGCGCGGACGAACCACTGGAAGAGTTCCAGTCCGCGCAACTGCTCGATGAGCATGTCCTGGGTGACGGGGTCGGAGGTCTCGGTGGCCTGCATGGCCTCACGGTGGTCCTGGATGACGGCCGTGTACACCAGGTCGAGGGCACCGAGGTGTTCGATCGACTCGGCGCGGCCGATGGAGTAGTCGTTCCAGGTCCGCTCGCTCACCAGCGCGCCGGGGGTGCCGTTGGGCTCGCCGCCCAGCGTGGAGATGCGCTCTGCGATGTCGTCGGTCATGCCACGGACCTTGTCGACCTGGGGGTCGAGCATCTCGTGCACGGCGATGAAGTGCGGTCCGACGACGTTCCAGTGGATGTGCTTGAGAGTGAGGTGGAGGTCATTGAGGGAGTGGAGACGCATCTGCAGCATCCCGATGATCTGCTGACTGTCCTGCGTGCTCATCCCGGGCACGGTGTAGGAGAGGTCGGAACGCTCTGACGGCACGCTGATACTCCTTGCGAGTCTGATGTTAGGACCATCAGACAAGCAGCCTCCCGCCTTTCCACGGTCGTTCGACGGCACCTCTCGATCAGTTATCACCGGTGTGGAGCAACCCGGACCGTCGACGCCTGCGCACGCCGTGTACCGGCTTCCCATCCGGGCACCCTGGCCCGGTGACCGATCGGAGGAAACCCATGGCCGGACTGTCGGGCGACGACGAACGCGAGTCGACCGGCCGACCGTGCGCGGGCTGGCCGACGCTGCTCCTACTGCTCGTGGTGTGTTACGCGGTGGCCACGGTTGGTGGCTTCGCCGCCGCCGACGCCGGCCAGACCTACGAGGCGCTCACCAAACCGCCCTGGGCTCCACCGGGATGGCTCTTCGGCCCGGTGTGGACCGTGCTCTACGGCACGATCGCCGTCGCCGCCTGGCTCGTGCTGCGCCGTCGGACAAGCGGGCGCGCGGTGACGATGACCTGGTGGTCCGTCCAGCTTGCTCTCAACCTTGCCTGGACTCCCCTGTTCTTCGCAGCAGACGCCTACGGCCTCGCCTTCGTCGACATCTGTCTCCTGCTCGTGGCCCTGGCCGCCACCATCGTCGCCTTCGGTCGACGGCGCCGTGCCGCCGCTGTGCTGCTCCTGCCGTACGCGGCATGGGTAACGTTCGCCGCCGCTCTCAACCTCTCCATCTGGCTGCTCAATACGTGACCCGGTTACGCCGCCGAGCTGAAACAGGAGGTGCGCCAACCGCCGACTACGGACATCGTGGCGTCACACACTCATGTCATCAATTCCCGGGCAGGACACATGGACAAGAAGCAGCTCGTCGAGGCAACCACCAACGCTGCGACCAACGAGAACAAGGACGAACAGCTCACGTTCGCCGACGTTGAGCGAGTGTTCGACTCCCTCTTCGGCACCGTGGAACACCCGGGTTCGATCGCGGATGCGCTGCACAGACGTGAGACCGTCACTCTGGGCAGTTTCGGCAGCTTCCGTATGGACGGTGAAACAGCCACGTTCCGTCCGGGCACGGCGCTCACCGAGTTTCTCCAGAACAAGACAGGTTGAACGCGCCCCCTCCGTACGCGTACCGGCGGCCGATCCGACCCGACATGCATACAGCCTCCGAGGACGGCTGACCGCCAGTCGGTCCCTCCGCCCCGACGCCGTGGCCCGGTCGGAGCGATCGGTATGACCGCTGTAGGCCAGGCGGCAGTGAAACGCAACGCTGATCCGAGCTGTCGGCGCCCGGGACGTCGCGATCGGCACGGCCGTGACCTGCGCACGAGATCGGCACGCGCGGCAGGCGGTCAGCGTGTGCCGCATCGCAGCGGACTTGAGCGACGCCGCCGTGTTCGGGGCGATCCTGTCCAGGACCCGGCGGGCCAAGGTCGCCGGGTTTGCGGCCGGGTGGGGCGCGCTGTGCGCTGTGGCTGCGCCCGGGCTCGGCCAGGTGCGGGGCGCACGGCTACCTCGTGGACGGAACGGACTACCGCACGTCCACCACGGGAGCGGCACGACTTGACGGGCACCCCGCCGACGAGAGACGGCGCAGCGGGCGTGTGTGCCGCCGCTCGTCGTCGCGGATCCGGGAGAGGTCAGGAGGCCGGGTCCGGTCCCGGCAGGGGAATCCAGCTGTGCGACCACGCGATGATCGCGTCGAGGACCGGTTCCAGGTCCTGTCCCTTGGGCGTGAGGCGGTACTCCACCTGCACGGGTGTCGCGGGCACGACGTGTCGCTCGATCAGGCCGTTGCGCTGAAGTTCCCGAAGGCGCTGCGCCAGCATGGTGTCGCTGACTCCAGGGACGGCGGCCTTGATCTGCGCGTACCGGCACTGGCCGGTGAACAGCGCCCGTAGGATCGCGCCGGTCCAGCGTGTGCCGATCATCTCGATCGCCGTGTGGAAACGCACGCAGACCGGGTGGGTGTAGTCGCCGCCAGGTGCCGGGCCGGTGGTCACGATGCGGCGGGGGCGCGCAGCGGACGCAGGGCCTCCGTGAAGCGCACCAACTCGTCCAGCATCGCCTTGGCGGAGCTGGTCATGACGTCGTTGGGCAGCAGCCGCCGGTCCTCGTCGAGGAACTGCTGCACGAACGGGATGGACACGGCCTCGAAGACGGGCGTCATCTTCAGGGTGGTCACCACTTGCTTGATCATCTGCGCCGCGCGCGTTCCCGCGGACACGCCTCCGTAGCTGACCATGCCCACGGGCTTGTACTGCCACTCGTTGTGGAGGTGGTCGATCGCGTTCTTGAGTTCGGCGTTGTAGCCGTAGTTGTACTCCGGCATGACGAACACGAAGGCGTCCGCCTCCGCGACCTGGCGCTCCAGTCGCGGGTGTGCTGCTGGGTGTAGCGGCCGAGCCTCGGGTGGTGGATGGTTGCGCTCACCGCCATGGCAGAGGTGCCGTGTGCCGCTCGGTCGGTCCGGCGGCCGCACGGCGCCCTTCGCACGGTTGCGGCGGTCGGCGACGCGCATCAGAGCCCCGCCGACGCGTCGAAGGAGGTGGCCGGCACGCGGCAGTTCGTCCGAGACGCCGAGGCGGCGGCGTGGGCGTCCTACGGTCGGTGCTGGTCCAGAGAGTGGCCCAGGACCTCGGACATGGCCCGGGTCGAGTTGAGCAGTTCCTCCGAGAAGTGAGCCACGTCCTGCTCCGAAACGCCCCGCGCGGGCATCACCAGGGTGACGACGAGCGGGAAGGACTCACCCGCCGTGAACACGGGGGCCGCCAGGGAGGTGACGCCGGGGATGACGCCGCCGACGGTGGTGGAGACACCCTCGCGCAGTACCTCGTCCTTGATCCGGTCGACCCGGTCCCGAGTGGCCGCGTCCAGCGACTCCGTCTCCAGTTGCCCGCGCAACACCGGCTCGGTGAGCTGCTCGGGCAGGTGCGCGAGGAACGCCCCTCCCATCGCCGAGGTCAGCAGCGGCATGGTCGCGCCGACCCGGACCGTGATCGGCAGCGCGTGGGCACCGTACTCCCAGCGCACGACGACGGGCCCGTGATCGCCCCATACCGCCAGGTTGACCGCGTGCGAGGTTCGGTCCCGCAGCCCCGGCAGGTGCTCGCTCACCAGCGCCACCTCGTCCATCCTGCGCAGCGACTCGACGCCGAGCCGCCGCATGGCCGGCCCCATGTCGTAGCGCCCGGAGCTGGGCGACTGGGCGACGAGACCGACGCGGGCGAGACTGACGAGATAGCGGTGGACCTTGCTCGGCTGCATACCGGTGGCCGCGGCTATCTGCGTGAGGCTCATCGGCCCCCGCCCCTCCTCAAGGGCCTGCAGGACCGTCATCGCCAGTTCGACGGACTGGATGCCCTGCCGTGCCGGCGATTCCTCACTGGCCTCGGAGTCGGAGGGACGCTGAGTTCTCACAGCAGCGATCATAGTGACCGGCCCGACACCGTCCGCCCCGGGGCGACGGGAAAGGGACATCAGACGTCCGCTCGCACCTCGCGTGCGCTCCTGTCGCCGCCCACCGCGCTCAGCAGCTCACCGGCGAGGCCGGTCACCGCGCCGGGGCCGCTCGCCGTGCCGAAGACGTAGAAGTCGGGGCGGACCGCGACGGCCGAGCAGCCCAGTTCGGTGAACCAGTCGCGGTAGGTGGCGTGTATGTCGTGGACGACGGCCGCCTTCGGATGGGCGACGGCCCGCTCGCCGGGGACGACGACTCGCACGCCCGCCCGGGCCAGGTCGTCGAGCAGGTCCGCGTGTTCCAGGGCGTTCAGCAGTCCTTCTTCGACGAGCAGATGGAAGCCGCCGCCCACGACCTGGTCCAGGCGGTCGCTGCGGGTGCCGTCGTCCACCACGCCCTGGACCGACAACTGTCCCCGGCCCGCGTCCGGTTCCCGGGCGAACAGGCCGTCGACGAGGCTCGGCAGGCGCACGGCCTCGGGCGCCCCCGCCTCCGCGCGACGGGCCAGCAGGGTCCGGTCGCGCTCCGCGGCACGCTCCGGGTCCCGCAGGGTCTGGAGATGGCCGAGTTCGATGCCCTTCTCGGTCACCGCGCGCACATGCGGCTCGCGCTCCGTCTGGTAGGTGTCGAGGACGTCGTCGGGTGCCGCTCCCCGCAGGACGAGGTCCAGCTTGAAGGCGAGGTTCTGCGCGTCGCGGAAGCCCGAGCACATGCCCTGCCCGAGGAACGGGGGCATCTGGTGTGCCGCATCGCCCGCGAGCAGGACGCGGCCACGACGCCAGTGGTCCGCGATGAGTGACCGGAAAGTGTACGTGGCGACCCGGATGAGGTCGGCGTCGTCGGGAGCCAGGTGGGCCGCCACCCGCTTCCAGACGCGCTGCGGATCGCGCTCGGTCTCGAAGTCGTCCACCGAGTCGAGCATGAAGCTGAACCGGTGGTGCGCGGGGCCGAGCGAGATGATCGAGGTCGGGCTCAGTGGGTCCCCGAGCTGCAACGCGAGCGGGACTTGCGTCGGGCGGCGGAAGCGGAAGTCGCACACCATCCACGGCTCGGAGAAGCCGTAGTCGAACAGCCCCACGCCGAGGGCCGACCGCACGAAGCTGTTGCCACCGTCGCAGCCCAGGACGTAGCGCGCGGTGACCGTCTGCCGTCCCCCGGGGCCGTCGACGGTGAGCGTGACATTCTCCGTGCTCTGGTTCAGCGCGACGACGGCGCTGGAGTGCCGCACCTCCATCTGCGGCATCGACCGGCACACCGCGTCGAGCGCCTCTTCGAGGTCGGGCTGGTACATCATGTTCCACTCCGCCCAGCCACTGCGTCCGGCCTTGGCGAAGTGCTGCTCTATCAGCAGGTCACCGCGACCGTTGCGCCACTCGTAGGTGGGCTGCACGCGCACCTTGGGCAGCAGTTCCTCCGCCACGCCGAGGCGGGCGAGCGTGCGCATGGTCTCGTCGTCGAAGCTGGCCGCCCGCGGCAGGTTGTACAGGCCCGCGTAGCGCTCCAGGACGAGGACCCGGTGGCCCGCCTGTCCCAGCAGGGCTGCCGCCACCATGCCCACCGGTCCGTAACCCACCACGGCCACGTCCACCGTGGTCCCGTCCATCACCGGACCAACGACGGCGTCCTCCGTACCCGACATCGGGCACCTCCATTACTCGGACGTTCCAAAGGGTTGACACCGACGGAACGTACGTTTCACCATCGATGAAGTCAATGCATATAAGTGAAATGGAGTTGCCGCGATGCGAACCATCGGCCTTGAGGAACACTTCGTCACGCCGGAGCTGGTGGGTCACGGCGCCTCGGCGGCCGCGATCATCGAGCCGGGCAAGTGGCGGGAGGCGTCCCGGCGGCTCCTCGACATCACCGGGGAGCGGCTGGCCGAGATGGACGCGGCGGGTCTGGACATGCAGGTGCTGTCCCTCAACTCCCCCGGCATCCAGGCCGAGAAGGACGCGGCCACCGCGGTAGCCCAGGCGACGGCCGTGAACGACCTGCTCGCCGGCGTGGTGGCGGACCACCCCGACCGCTTCGCCGGATTCGCCGCCCTGCCGTTGCAGGACCCGAAGGCGGCCGCCGACGAGCTGGAGCGCGCCGTCTCCGACCTGGGGATGCGCGGCGCCCTGGTGAACGCGCACACCCAGGGCCGCTACCTCGACCACCCGGAGCTGCGCGTGGTGTGGGAGCGCGCCGCGGGTCTGGACGTCCCGCTCTACCTGCACCCCGCCAACGGCGTCGACGTCCCGCACGTCATCGAGGGGCACCCGGAACTCATCGGGCCGATGTGGAGCTGGGGCTCCGAGACCGCCACCCACTTCCTGCGGTGCGTGTTCGGCGGCGTCTTCGACGACTTCCCGGACGCCAAGATGCTGCTGGGCCACATGGGCGAAGGCCTGCCCTACGTGCTGTGGCGGCTGGACTCCCGCTGGGAGTACCACAACCACCACGGTGTCGAGCTGGCCCGGGGGAACCCGTCGGAGTACGTTCGACACAACCTGTACATCACGACCAGTGGCGTCTGCTCGGCCCCTCCGCTGCTGTGCGCGCTGCTCGCGCTGGGCTCGGACCACATCCTCTTCGGCACCGACCACCCCTTCGAGGAGATGGCGGCGGCCACCGCCTTCCTGGAGACGGCACCGATCAGCGAGGCCGACCGGGCGAAGATCGCCCACCTCAACGCGGAACGGTTGCTCGGTCTCTAGGGAGACCCTCCCCCCGGGGCGCGGTGTGTCGCCACGCACTCAGCCCCGTCCCTCCCTTCCCTTTCCCTCCCCTTCCCTCAAGCAAGGAGTCGCCGACATGACCCGAGAGAACAGCGCACGGCACTGGATCGACGGCGAGTGGGTCGGTTCCGACCGAACCGCCGTCAGTGTCGACCCGGCCACTGGTGAAGTGATCGGTGCGTACGCGGATGCCGGCACCGGGGAGGGGCGAAGGGCCGTCCACGCGGCGGCACGGGCCTTCACGGAGGGCACCTGGCGCCTGGACCCGATGCTGCGGGCCACCGCTCTGAGCCACCTCGCCGACGCGTACGACGAGCGCATGGACGAGGTGATCGGCACCCTGTGCCTGGAGAACGGCAAGCTCCGGCACGAGGCGGGCTTCGAGGCGCACTTCATCCTGCGCGCGCTGCGCTTCGCGGCGGGACTGGCGCTCCAGCCGCACGGCCGGGTCACCGACACGCAGCCGGGCCGTCAGGCCATGTCGATCCGGCAACCAGTCGGCGTCGCCGGGATCGTGGTGCCGTGGAACTCCCCGGCCTACCTCTGCGTCCGGGCGCTCGCCCCGGCCCTCGCGGCGGGCTGCACGGCCGTGGTGAAGATGCCGGGGCAGGCGGCCCAGACCGCCGCGCTCATGAGTGAGATCCTCGCCTCCGTGCCCGAGCTGCCGAAGGGCGTGGTGAACGTCGTCGTCGAGTCCGGCTCCGACGTCGCGCGCCTGCTGGTCGAGTCTCCCCGGGTACCGGTGATCAGTTTCACCGGCAGCACCGCCACCGGGCGGCTCATCGCCCAGGGGGCTGCGGCGCACTTCAAGCGAGTGGGGCTCGAGCTGGGCGGGAAGACCCCGCACCTGGTCTTCGCCGACGCCGATCTGGAGGCCGCGCTCGCCACCGCCGTCGCGTCGTGCACCGTCTTCGCCGGGCAGTTCTGCATGACGGGCAGCAGGGTCCTCGTCCAGCGGGAGATCGCCGACGAGTTCACCGCCGCCCTGGCCCAGCGTCTGGAGGGTGTGCGTCCCGGTCCGGCCGCCGACCCGGCCAGCCAGATCGGCCCGCTGATCGACAAGGGGTCGGTCGCACGGGTCGACGCGGCCGTGGAGGCGGCGATCGCGGCCGGCGCCAAGCCGATCGTCCGCGGCGGCCCGAGCACTCGCCCCGAGCTGGCCGGCGGCGCCTTTTACCACCCGACACTGCTCGCGGTCCCCGACTCCTCCCTCCCGATCGTCCAGGAGGAGACCTTCGGCCCGGTACAGACCGTCCAGGTCTTCGACACCGAGGACGAGGCGATCGCTCTCGCCAACGACACCGAGTACGGCCTGAGCGCGTGTGTCTGGAGCCGGGACGCGGACCGCCCGATGCGCGTGGCGCGCCGGCTCGACGCCGGTCTCGTCTCCATCAACAGCTGGGCGAACCTGACCGTCGAGTTCGAGGAGGGCGGTTTCAAGTCCAGCGGCGTGGGCCGGCTCGGGGGCATGGCGTCCATCGAGGACTTCCTCGAGTACAAGCAGATCACCCAGGACTACGTGCCGCAGCACCACTGACGGCGCCGCCCGGGCGAGGGCGGGACCGCGTCCGCGCCAACCGCCCCGCCGTCGGTCACCCTCAGCGTCACACGGCGAAGGAGCATCCCCATGTCCACCCGGTCCGCGCGGTCCCCGTCCTCGCACACCGGCCGGGTCGCCGTCGTCACCGGCGCGGCCGGCGGCTTCGGCCACGCCATCGCCGGCGAACTGGCCCGCCGGGGAGCCGACATCATCGCCGTCGACCTCGATCCGGCCGACCGTACGGTCGAGACCGTCCAGGAGATCGGCCGCCAGGCCGTCCAGTTCCAGGCCGACCTCTCCGGCCAGGAGCAGGTGGCGGCCCTCGCCCCCGAGCTGCTCGGCTTCGCCGGCCGGGTCGACGTCCTCGTCAACAACGCCGGCGCCTTCCCGTTCAAGGGCTGGGGCCGCATCGTCAACCTGGCGTCGAACTCGCTCGGCCTGGCCGTCCCCCGACATGGTCCACTACACGGCCGGCAAGGGCGCGGTCGTCGGCTTCACCCGCGCCCTCGCCCCGTACGGCTTCACCGTCAACGCCATCTCCCCGACCGGGTCGCGCACCCCGGGCGGCCGGCACTTCATCGGGGGACGACATGCTGCGCACGGTGGCCGACGGCGGACTCGTCCGGCTCTGACCCAGCGCAGACCGCTTGAGCCGCGCCAGGCCGCGAAAGGTCCGGGCCGGTGTCCCACGGAACTCCGAAACTCTTGCTGTTATCACATATAGCGCCTAGGCTCACAGAACCCGGTGACGCCCGGAGGTGGGGTGCTCGCACCCTCGGATCCGCGGCGGCCCACTCCCCCCGCGAGCTGTGCGTTGTCGTTCGCCGCGCGCGGTCCGCTCTCCGCGCGGCACGCTGGAACCCACCCCTGGCAGGAGGCCACAGATGGCCAAGCAGCGCGACCTTCTGACCTTCGAGGTCGACGGACACACAATCACGGCGCTGGTCGCCGGGCCCGCCGAGCCCACCGGCAAACCCCTGATCGCCGCCCTTCACGGCGGCACGTACACGGCGCGGTACTTCGACGTCGCGGGTTCCCCCGAGGGGTCCTTCCTGGACGTCGCCGTCGCGCACGGCTATCCGGTGGTGGCCTTCGACCGCCCCGGATACGGCGGCAGCGCCGCGCTGGAGCCGGACGCCAACACCTTCGCCCGGCACGGGGAGCTGCTCAACGGCGCCCTGGCGCAGGCCATCGAGCGCCTCGGCGCCGACAGCGTGTTCCTCGTCGGCCATTCGATCGGCGGCATGATCGCGCTGATGATCGCCGCTTCCGAGCCGGACTTCCCGCTGATCGGTGTCTCGGCGACCGGTATGGGTGCCGTCATTCCGAGCGGCGGGGCGGCCGAGGCCTTGGGTTCCCTGCCCGCGGACGAGACCGTGGACCTGCCGTACGACCAGCGGGACCAGGTGATGTTCGGCCCCGAGCACACCTACCGGGCGGAGGGAGTGCGCCAGGCGCACGAGTCCTACGCACCCACGCCGGTCAGGGAGTTGGTCCAGGCGCCGAAGTGGCCGAAGGAACACCTGCCCGCCGTCGCCCCCAAGATCCGCGTGCCCGTGCACAACGCGCTCGCCGAGTTCGACGCCCTGTGGAGCAGCGACCCGGAGAACGTGGCCGAGTTCGCGGCGCTGTTCACCGCGGCGCCCTTCGTCGACGCCGGCGTCGCCCGCGGGACGGGTCACTGCATCGATCACCACACGCTCGGCCTCGCGACGCAGCTGCGGCAGCTCGCGTTCGCCGAGGAGTGTGCGCAGTGGGCCGCAGCGCGGCAGGGAACCGGGAACGAGAACTGATGCCCTCCATCGACAGCAAGCACTTCCCGCGGCACGTGCAGGTCCTCGTCGCCGGTGGCGGGCCGGTCGGCCTGGCCGCCGCCGTCGAGCTTGGCCGGCGCGGCGTCGACTGCCTGGTCGTCGAGCCGCGCGCCGCCGTGTCCCACGCCCGGCCTCGCTGCAAGACCCTCAACGTGCGCACAATGGAGCACCTTCGCCGCTGGGGCCTGGCCGAGCGGCTGCGCGGGCGCGCCCCGCTGCCCGCCTCCTGGTCCCAGGACGTCGTGTTCTGCACCTCGCTGACCGGCAGGGAGCTGTCCCGTTTCACCGGCGTCCTGGGCCTGGCCCCGCAGGACGACCGCTTCCCGGAGACCGGCCAGCAGGCGCCGCAGTACGTGCTGGAGGAGGTGCTGCGCGAGGCGGTCGAGGAGATCGCCCCAGGGCGGCTCGTCCTCGGCTCGAAGGTCGTCGGCGTGAGCCAGGACGACGACCTGGCGACCGTGACCGTCGAGGACGGCGCCGGGGAGCGAGCCGTCGTCACCGCCGACTACGTGATCGGCTGCGACGGCCCGCGCAGCATCGTGCGGGACGAGATCGGGGCCCGCTACGTCGGCGGCGAGGCCCTGCGCCCGAACTTCGGCATGGTCTTCGAGAGCCCCGGCCTGTGGGAGCACGTACGGCACGGGCCGGCCGTGCAGTACTGGGTCGTCAACCAGGACGCCCCGGCGCTGGTCGGGCCGCTGGACCGGACGAACACCTGGTGGGCGATCGCCTTCGGCGTGGACCGGGCGTCCGGAGAGCGCGAGGCACAGCGCATCGTCGACGCCGTGGTGGGCAGGCCGGTGCATGCCCAGGTGCTGTCCACCGATCCGTGGACCGCCCGGATGCAGATCGTCGACCGCATGCGGCACGGCAGGGTGTTCCTCGCCGGTGACGCCGCGCACCTCAATCCGCCGTTCGGCGGCCACGGGCTCAACACCGGCATCGGGGACGCGGTCGACCTGGGCTGGAAACTGGCGGCCGTGCTCGCCGGCTGGGGCGGGGCGGACGTCCTCGACAGCTACGAGAGCGAGCGCCGTCCCGTCCAGGAACGCGTCATCCGCGAGGCGACCGCCAACATGCGGGTGCTCTCGACCGAGTTGCTCGCCGACAACCTCGACGCGGACGACGAGGCGGGCGCCCGGGCCCGGCGGGCCGCGAGCGCACGGATCCAGGAGACCAAGACGGCGGAGTTCCACTCGCTCGACCTGGTCCTCGGACTCCGTATCGCCACCTCACCGATCGTCCCCGCGGAGCCGGTGGGACAAGAGGGCGCCACATGGGCAGGCGCCCGGCTGCCCCATGTGTTCCTCGAGGACGGCCGTTCCCTCTACGACCTGCTCGGTGATCATCTGACGCTGCTCACCCTCGGGCTCGGCACGTCGGAGGCGGCCTTCGAGGAGGCCGCACGCCTGCGGGGTGTGCCGCTCACCGTGGTGCGTCTGCCGGAGTCGGTATCCGCCGACTACGCCAAGCTGCTCGGCGCCCGTCTCGCCCTGGTGCGCCCGGACCAAGTGGTCGGCTGGCTGGGGGACGAGGCCCCCGAGGACGCCCCCGCCCTCGTCGACACCCTGAGCGGCCGAGCGCGGTCGGACGGCACGACGCCGGCAGCTCGTATGTCCTGAACCTCGCCGGACGAACGCGCCGCGAACGCACCCGTTTCGTATCGACGCGCTCATCCGGAAACCCGCTGGCCGGCGCCCGTACGCCGGTCACCAGACCCCGCCCCGGCCGCACCCTGTCCGAGGCACCTGCCTCGCGGCCGGGGCGGACCAGACCCGAGACGGGACGCGCGACACGGATGCTCCCTGCTCCGGCCGACGTCCACGACCACCGCCTCGGCGGCGCCGGCGCGTCCTGCCGACGACTCGGAGCGGCCATCCGCCGGGGCGGCCTCGAGCAGTGCCGCCGCCGCACACCGGGCCCGCCACGGCATCCCCCTCCGGCAGCAGGGTCGCCTGCCGAACAACATCCGCTCCGTGAAAGGAAGCAGTACACATGAGCACTCACCGATGGACGAGGCGTCAGGTCCTGAACACCGCGGCGGGGACCGCCGCACTCGCCGGCGCCTCCACCCTGATGACCCCCGGCACCGCCCAGGCGCACGGCGGCAAGCCCGACCCGCACGGTCGGCTGAAGATCGTCGCCATCGAGGAAGCCGTCATGCTGCCGGGTCTCATCACCCAGGGCACGGCGCTGAACGGCGCGATCCCCTTCAAGCCCGAGGTCACCGCCGAGTGGTTCAAGCGGCTTCCGGACATCACCGAGTACCGGCTCGCCGACATGGACGCGAACGGCGTCACCATGCAGGTGCTCTCCCTCACCCCGCCCGGGGTGCAGATGCAGCCCGACGCGGCCATCGCCGTACGGGACGCGCAGGTCGCCAACGACGCGCTGGCCGGCATCATCGACGCGCACCCCACCCGCTTCGGCGGGCTCGCCGCACTGCCCCTCCAGGACCCCCGGGCGGCCGTGCGGGAAGCCAGGCGCGCGATACGCGACCTCAAGATGGCCGGGTTCCTGGTCAACGGCCACACCAACGGCCACTACCTGGACGAACCGCAGTTCCGGCCGGTGTGGGCCGCGCTGGAGGAACTGGGCGCCGCCATCTATCTCCACCCCACCCCGGCCCCCACCGGCGACTGGGGCCTCCTGGAGGACCGTCCGGAGCTGGTCGGCCCCCTCTACAGCTGGGCGGCCGAGACCGGTGGCCACGCCCTGCGGGTGATCCTCGGCGGCGTCTTCGACGACTTCCCGGGGGCCAGGCTCATCGTGGGACACATGGGTGAGTTCCTGCCGTTCCACATGCCCCGCCTCGACGTGCAGATCCAGAACATCAACACCCGCGTGCCGCTGAAGAAGAAGCCCTCCGAGTACCTCGTCGACAACATCGCGATCACCACCTCGGGTGTCATGGACGACACCATGCTCCAGGCCGCCATCAAGGCGGTGGGCATCGACAACGTGCTCTTCGCCATCGACTACCCCTTCGAGAAGAGCGAACAGGCCGTCGGATTCCTGCGCGACGCGAACCTGTCGGCCGGTCACCGCAAGAAGATCGCCCACCGCAACGCCGAACGCATCCTGAAGCTGTGACCCCTCCGCCGCCGAGATGACCCGGGCGCCCCGCACCGTGCCGCCGAGCACGGCCTCTCCAGCCCCACGCGGTGTAGTCCACCCTCCTGCACCCCCCCCGCGCCTGCCTACGCCTCCCACCCATAGCCGTCCAACCGCCGCAT
>NZ_JBHJRX010000033.1:45858-46846 GCF_042268605.1 Streptomyces sp. NPDC056296
TTTCCCCCCCCCCCCCCACAAGACACCCTCCTCCCCCCCCCCTCTCCCCCGCGAGCACGGTGCGGGGCGCCGTCGGGTGGCGGCCACGGCTGTCGCCGCCCTTGTCATGCGCGCGGCTCTTCCTCAGGGGGCGTCGCTATAGTTGATATCCACTACCGGACGGCCGAGGCGAGGGATACACCGTGGCGACACCCCGAGGGGCCCTCCAGCCCATCACGTCACGGTCCGTGGTGGAGCAGGCCACCGAGGAGCTGCGGCGCGCGATCCTGACCGGCGCCCTGGCCCCAGGTGCGGAGTACTCGCTGCGCGAGCTGGCCGGCATGCTCGACATCAGCTTCATTCCCATCCGCGAGGCGCTGCGCAGTCTGGAGAGCGAGGGCCTGGTCATCATGCGGCCCGGCCGCAGCGCCGTCATCGCGCCGCTCGACCTCGACGACCTGCACGGCATCTACCGGCTTCGGCGCGCCCTGGAGCCGGAGATCGCCCGGCGTTCGTGCGCCCTCCTGACGGACGAGGAGCTGGACCGGCTGGAGTCCCAGGCCACCGAATTCGGTGCCCGGGAGCACGGCATGGCGGACATCTACGACGACCACCACGCCTTCCACCTCGCGCTGCTGGCCCCGGCCGCGAGCGCCTGGGACATCCGCGTCCTCACCACTCTCTGGCGCGCGGGGGAACGCTACATCCGCATCGGCTTCGGTCAGCTCGACCCTGATCCCGCCGAACACGAGCGGCGGGGCAAGGCCCACACGGACCTCCTGGCGGCCTTCCGCACCCGCGACCCCGCCACGGTCGCCGCCGCCGTCGAGCAGCACCTCGCCCGCAACGAGAAGATCGCCTTCTCGGCCCTGTCCTGAACGCGGCCGCCCCTTGTGGGGGGGGCAGGGAGGGTGAGACCAGGAAGACAAAAGAGGGGGGGGGGGGAGGGGAGGAGAACATGGGGGCAAAGAGGGGAGGGAAAAGGGGGGGATCAGCGCGAGACGCGAGG
>NZ_JBHJRX010000033.1:46856-65496 GCF_042268605.1 Streptomyces sp. NPDC056296
TCCCTCCTCTCCCCCCCCCCCCAGGGGCTGTACGCGTGCGACGGGCCCCTCGGTCACTGGACGACGGGCGCCTCGGAGTGCGCGCCGGCGGGTTCGGTGGCGGACGGACGCCGGCCCGGCCTCAGCAGCCCGATCAGGACCGCGCCGAGGAGTGCCGGGACGACGAAGGCGTAGAAGCCGGCCTGGGACGAGCTGATCAGCACCGTGACGGCGGCCAGGTAGCTGGGGCCGACGATGGCGCCGACGCGTCCCACGCCGAGGCTGAAGCCCAGCGCAGTGCCGCGCAGGCGCGCCGGATGGGCGTGCGCCACATAGATGTTGACGAGCGCCTGGGTACCGAGCGCCCCGAAGCCGGCGACGGCGGAGGCGACGAGAAGCAGCGGGCGCGGCTGCGGCGTGCTCAGGGTGATCATGGCGACGGCGGCGAGGAGGAAGCTGACGATCGTGGCGGCCTTCAGCAGTCCGCGGTCGGCGACCAGGGCGGCGCCGATGGTGCCGATGACGGCGCCTACGTTGAACGCGATGGAGAACTCGAGCGAAGAGCCCAGGTCGTACCCGGAGTCGACCATCAGCGTGGGCAGCCAGGTGCTGGCACCGTAGACGATGACGAGCCCGGCGAACGTGGCCGCCCAGAACAGCAGGGTGGAGCGGCGGTACTGCGGGGCGAGCAGTTGACGGAGCCGGTTGGCGGAGTCGTGCGGCTCGGCCGCGGACGGTATGGCCGCGGCCTCGGCCTCGGCCGCGTCGTGCGGAGCCTGCGCTGTTCGGTCCCGCACGACGGCGGGGACCAGGCGCCACACCACGGGGATCAGCACCAGCGGGATCGCCCCGAAGAGGAAGAGCGTACGGAAGTCCCACTCCGGCAGCAGGGTCCGGCCCACGACGCCGGTGAGGATTCCCCCGATGGCCAGTCCCGTCGTGGCGGTGCCCACCTGGAGGGAGTGGCGGGCGGGTGTGGCCGCTTCGCTGACGTACGCGGTGACGAGGGGGATCAGGGCGCCGATGCCCATGCCGGTGAGGAACCGGGTCGCCGCGAAGAGGGTCAGGTCGCCGGCCCCGGCGCTCAGCAGCATGCTCACGGAGAGCCAGGCCAGGCTGATGACCATGGGTAGACGCCGGCCGTAGTGGTCACCGGCCCAGCCGGCGGCGATGGAACCCAGGGGCATGCCGAGCGCGGTGAGACTGCCCAGCAGTCCCAGCGTCGACTTGGTGACGTCCCAGTCGGGATGGGACAGCAGGGAGGGGCCGACCGCACCCAGGATGAAGAGGTCGTACCCCTCGATGCACAGGATGACGAGCCCGAGGGCCACCGCTGGACCGGGGCGGGCCCCGGTCGTGGGTGTGCCGGGGGTGGGGTTCATGTCCGTACTCCTCATGAGGGACTGCACGAGTGGGAAGGCCACGGCGATGCCGGAGAAGGCGTGACAGAGGATCGGGACGATCGTGGGATGCCCGCCGACGCCCGACCGCGCTCGGCGGGGCCGGGACCGGAGCGTTCGTCCGTGGACCATGCGCCCCGCCATGGGCACAGGGTGCCGCGGTGGGGATTTCTGCTCGGGAGGGCGCACCCGGTGGCCGACAGTGGGCGGCACACGGGGCGTTACGTCGCCGGGACGCGTCGCCGGGCGTCACGGACGTGCTGCGGCGCGGGCACGGGCGGGGCGCAAGGCCCCGTCCCGTCGCGGTCACGCCGCAGGGAACTGGCAGTGATGCTGAAGCCCATCATGTGCGCGTGTCAATGCCTGTGCCGGTCCCACCGCGAACGCGCGGCCCTCCGAGGGGCGTCCTGCGGTGTGGTCGGAAGCCGGCGCCGGCACAGTCTGCGCCGAGGGTTGTTGTTATCACATATAGCGGCTACGGTCGGTCCGTCCTCCCGGCACCGCCCCGCCCGGCCGAGGCCGCCACGGCCGCGCCCACCGGCACCGCCGTCGGACTGCCCGCCCGCGCCCGGAACACCCGAGCCCGTACGACCGGCAGTCGCACCCCCTCGGCACACCGCGCCGACGGCCGACCACCGTCGCCACTGGCGAGCCGGAGGCACGAACGCCGCACACATGCCCGCTCCCGCCCGGCAGAAAGGCACACAACGATGTGCATCAACGACACGAACCGGCGTGACTTCTTCAAGACGGCCGCGGCGGCCGGCATCGCCGTCGCAGGGGTGCAGGCGCTGGCGGCGCCCGCCGCCGCACACGCGCAGGCACACTCCGTCCGCCTCGGCGACAAGGTCGCGCTGACCAATGTCCGGGTCTTCGACGGGGACCGGGTGACCACGCCGCGCACCGTGGTCGTCGACAACGGACGGATCGGGATCAGCGCCCTCGGCGCACGTCGCATCGACTGCGCGGGCGCGGTGCTGCTACCGGGACTGATCGACTCGCACGTCCACCTGCGGGACGTCAACACCCTGCACCAGCTGGCCGGTTCCGGCGTGACCACCGGACTGGACATGGCCTGCTTCCCGCCCTCGGTCGTCGACTCGCTGCGCGGACTGCCCGGCCTGCCCGACATCCGCAGTGCCGGCACTCCGGCGGTCGCGCCCGGGAGCCCGCAGAGCCGGCTGCCGACCTTCCCGGCGGACGCGGTCCTGACCGGGCCGGACCAGGCGTCCCGGTTCGTGCGCGCCAGGATCGCCGAGGGGTCCGACTACATCAAGATCATCATCGATGAACCAGGGCTGACCCCGGAGACCATCGAGGCCGTGACGACGGCGGCGCACTCCTTCGGCAAGCTCGTCATGGCCCATGCGACCACCACGGCCATGGCCGAGCGGGCGCTGGACGCGGACGTCGACATGATCCACCACGTGCCCCTCGACAACGCCCTGCCCGCCGAGGTGGCGGCACGGTACGCCGCCACCGGCACCGTCGCCGTACCCACTCTGACGATGATGGAGGGATTCGCCGGGCTCGGGATACCGGGCATGGACTACGCGGCCGCCGAGGGCAGCGTCGCCGCGCTGCGGCGCGCCGGCGCACGGATACTGGCGGGCACGGACGCCAACAGCACTCCGGGGATACCGGTGCAGCCGCCGTTCGGCTCCAGCCTCCACCACGAGCTGGAGCTGCTGGTCCGGACGGGTCTCACCACCCTTGAGGCGCTGCGGGCCACGACCAGTCTGCCCGCCCGGTCCTTCGGACTGCGGGACCGCGGCGTCATCCGCCCCGGGTACCGCGCCGACCTCCTCCTGGTCGACGGCGACCCGCTCGCCGACATCACCGCGACCCGCGCCGTCCGGCGCGTCTGGGTCGGCGGCGTCGAGTACTCCCCCGCCACCTGACCGGCTCTCGGACCACCGCGGCCGACACGTCCGCCGAGCGGACCACCGCCCCTCCCGGCCGGACAGCCGGCCGGGAGGGGCGGTGACCCGGCCGTCGGCCGACGCAGGACACTCTCCGGCACCGGCCACATCGCCGGCACAGAGCACAGCAAGGGTCACCGAGCGTCTGCGGGCGCTCCGCGTTCATCCACGTTCATCCACCGAAGAAGCGGCGCCATGAATCTCCCAGCTCTGACCGACTCCATGCACCGGCCGAGAGGCGTCCCCGCCCTGCTCGCGGCCCTCGGACTGACGATGACCGCGGCCGTCGGCTGCTCCGCTTCCGCCGAGACCGGGGAGGCCGAGGACACCACCGTACGCGTGGCACTCGTCGACGCGGCACCACCGAGCCTGCCCCTGCTGGCCGAGAAGAACGGCGACTTCGCCGACCACGGCATCGACGTGACGATCTCCTCGCACCCGAGCACGCGCATCACGTCCTTCGCCACCTCGCTCGGCTGGGAGTACGACATCGTCTGGGGTACGCCCGCCGACGTCATCGCGGCCGCCTCGCAGGGCCACGACATCACCGTGATCGCCGGGGCCTACGTCGACAGCGACGAACGCCAGCAGGGCCAGATGTACGCCGCCGAGTCGGGCACGGTCGACTCGCCGACCGACCTTCGCGGCAAGCGGATGGCGGTGCCGTCCCTGTCCGGAACCCTGTTCCTGGCGGTGCTGACGTCTCTCAACAGGGCGGGCGTGGACGTCGACGACGTCCAGCTCGTCGAGGTGCCCTTCTCCGGCATGCTCGGAGAACTCGACTCCGGGCGGGTCGACGCCGTCGCGACGGTCCAGCCGTACATGGGCGCGGTGCAGGCCGCCGGGCACCGCTCGCTCGGCGATCCCTTCCTGTCGATCGACTCCCCCGCCGTCGCCGGCATGTGGATAGCGGAACGCGAGTGGGCGGAGAAGAACCCGGAGACCGTCTCCTCCTTCGTCGCGGCCCTCGACTCGGCGGACTGGTGGGCCTCGTCCCACGAGCAGGAGGCCCGGGCCTTCCTGTCGTCCGCGCTGGAGCTGCTGCGCAAGATGGCGGCGACGGCTCCGCTGCCCGACTGGGACACGTCCATCTCCCCGGAGGCACTGACGCCGTGGATCGAGGCCGTCGCGGCGTCGGGACAGATCCACGGCACCTTGCCGAAGGCCGAGGACCTGGTGGCGGCGCCCAGGAAGGATTGACCGCGTGCTGTACGGGGCCGGCGTCGACCTCTCGACACCGGCCCCGTACGGCACTTCTCACTGGGTGAGATCGAGTGCGGCGCCGACGATGCTGTCGGTGTCGATCCCGTGGTAGCGGTAGACCTCGTCCAGGGAGCCCGACTGGCCGAAGCGCGTGACGCCCAGCCTGCGGATCGGCACTCGGTGGATGGTGGACAGGAAGGCGAGGGTGTGCGGGTGACCGTCAAGAACGGTGACCAGCGGGGTGGCCCGTTCAGCGGGGAAGACCTGGTCCAGGATCCAGTCGGGCGCCTCGCCGTGCCCGGCGCGGGCGTCCAGCGCCCGGTAGAGCAGCCCCGGGCTGGTCACGCACACCACGTCGGCCGGAATGCCGAGGTTCTGGAGACGGTCCGCCGCGGCCAGGGCCTCGGTCACCATGGCGCCCATGGCGGCGATGGTGACCCGGGCGCCGTCCTGCCGGCGCAGCGGGTAGGCGCCGGCGACGACCTGGCGGCGGCGGCGTTCCCGGGCCGCCGGATCGGCGGGGACCCGGGCGAGGCTCTGGTCGACGGGGCGGGTGGACAGCCGCAGGTAGGCGGAGCCGCCGTCGGGCCTGCCGAGGCGGGACAGGGCGGCCAGCAGCGCCCATTCGGTGTCGAGGGCGAACGCCGGCTCCCAGGTCGTGCAGCCGGGCTGCTCGATACCGAGGGACGGCGTGGTGATGGACTGGTGGGCACCGCCCTCGGGCGCGAGGGTGACGCCGGACGGCGTTCCGACCAGGATCGACTGACCGCCGGCGTACATACCGAAGGACCAGGGTTCCAGCGCGCGTTGCACGAAGGGGTCGTACATCACACCGATGGGCAGCAGTGGCTCGCCCCAGCGGCTCCAGGTCGCGCCCAGCTCTCCGAGGAGACCGACGAGGTTGGTCTCGGCGATACCCAGTTCGATGTGCTGGCCGGTCGGCCGCTCCCTCCAGTGCAGGATGGTCTCCGCGTCGTCGGCGAACCAGTCCACGCGCTCGGTGGGCGACCAGACGCCGACCTTGTTGACCCAGCCGCCCAGGTTGGTCGACGAGCTGACGTCGGGACTGACCGTCACCACCCGGCGCGCCGCCTCGGGCGCACTGCGCGTCAGGTCGAGCAGCACCCGGCCCAGGGCGGCCTGGGTCGTCGCCACGCCCGTCGGGGTGCGGCCGATGTCCGTCGGAATCGCCGGGAACCGCGCCTCGGGAACGGCGTCCCGGCGCAACCCGGCCGCCGTCTCCTCGCAGAGCCGGGCCGCCGGCGAGTCCGCGGCGAAGCCCTCCCAGGGGTGGTCGAGGTCGGCTCCCAACTCGTCCGCCAGCTGCCGCATCTGCTCCTCCGTCAGCAGGGAGGAGTGGTTCTGCGGGTGCCCCTGGGTGGGCAGCCCGTGACCCTTGACGGTGTACGCGAAGATCACCGTGGGCCGGTGGTCGTCCACCTCGGACAGCGCGGTGTCGAGGGCGGACAGGTCGTGACCGCCCAGATTGCGGACCGCCTCCATCAGGGTGGCGTCGTCGGTCTCGGCGAGCAGCGCGGTGATCGCCGGGGCTTCGGGGCCGGTGCCGGGCAGCCGGTCACGCAGTTCGCCGGCGGAGCAGCGCAGCAGACGCTGGTACTCCGGGTTGGACATGTCGTCGATACGGGCCCGCAGTGCGTGGCCGCCGGGGCGCGCGCACAGCTTCTCCAGGAGTGTGCCGTACTTGAGGGTGAGCACCTGCCAGCCGGCCGCGGCGAACATGCCGTGCAGGCGGCCGGCGGCGATGTTCGGCACGACACGGTCGAGGGACTGCCGGTTGAGGTCGACGATCCAGACCAGTTCGCCGAGTTCGGCGACCTGCGGGTCCAGCAGCGCCTCCCACACCGCGCCCTCGTCCAGCTCCGCGTCCCCCAGCAGCGCGTACTGCCGGCCGGTGAAACCCCCTCCCGCGCTCTTGTCCGCGTAGCGGCGGGCCAGGGCACCCCAGATCGTCGCCGTGGCCCCGATGCCCACCGACCCGGTGGAGTAGTCGACCGGGTCGGGGTCCTTGGACCGGCTCGGGTAGCTCTGGAGACCGCCGAAGGCGCGCAGCGTGGACAGGTAGGAGGTGTCCAGTTCGCCGAGCAGGTGATTGATGGCGTGCAGGACCGGGGACGCGTGCGGCTTGACCGAGACCCTGTCCTCGGGGCGCAGATGACGGAACCACAGGGCCGTCATGATCGACACCATCGACGCGCACGATGCCTGATGTCCGCCGACCTTGAGCCCCGACGGGTTGGGGCGCACCCGGTTGGCATGGTGCACGATCGCGCTGGAAAGCCACAGCACACGGTCCTCGATGTCGTGCAGCACGTCGAGGGCGGCGGCCGTGGTCCGCCCGGGGGCGGCTGGTGCGGTGGTCATGACGAAACGGTCTCCTCGCTCGGCACATCCGGCACGCAGACGTGCGGCCGGCTGTGACTTGGGACGTACCACGGCGGCGTGAAGAGCTCACCGGGTGTGCCCCGGCGCGCGTCGGGCCGGCTCACGACCGGATCACGGTCGGCGGCGTGCTGCCAGGGGCGGGATCGTTGCAGACGAGGAGACCACCAGGTCAGGATGGCGCACAAGAACCCGCGAGGAAATTACGCAGAATGCCCAATCACCCGCCCTCTCAGCCCCGGAAGGTGCGCATCGTGCCCAGCTCCGAGCGGATCGACCCCACCGACGCGCGCCTCCTTCTGGCACTCGCCGCCCACCCTCGGGCCACCACGGTGGCACTCGCCGAGGCGAGCGGTTTGAGCCGCAACACCGTCCAGGCGCGGCTGGCCGCACTGGACCGTACGGGTGCCGTGGACTCCTTCGAGCGGTGCGTCGACCCCGCGGCTCTCGGCTATCCACTCACCGCGTTCGTGACCACTCAGGTGGCACAGCGCAGGCTGGATCAGGTCGCGCAGGCGCTCGCGGCGATTCCCGAGGTTCTCCAGGTGCACGGACTGACCGGCGACACCGACCTGCTGGTCCATGTGGTCGCGACCGACGCCGAGGACCTGTACCGCGTGGCCGGCCAGATCCTCGACATCCCCGGCGTGGAGCGCACCAGTACGGCACTGGTCATGCGTCAGCTGGTCGGCTACCGGCTCGCCCCGCTGCTGCGCCGCTCCGCCGCCCGCTGATCGCCGGCCACGCCGCGGGGGAACGTCTACGGGGTTACAGGCCTCGATCCGGTGCCCGGGTCGAGCACCGCGGCGCGAACCTCGGTACGAAGCGACTGGCCCTGGGCCGTCTTCAGGCGCCCGCCTCTTGCCGTGGGCCGCGATGGCGCCCTAATGTGCCGCCACACGGCACCCGACACGTTCGTGTCGGCGTCCCGGCGCTCCGCCGGTGGACCGGCGCCGTGTCCACGGACGCGGCCGCGGCCGCTCCTTCGCCGCTGTATCCCCGTATCCCCACCTGTGCGAGTGGTCGGCCCCGGTATCCGTACCGGCCGATTCCCTCGCGTGTGGGCCGAACACCGAATCGAGGCACTCATGGACGCCCTCAGCGGAGTGCGCCGGGTCTGGTCCGGCGCCCGAAGCGTCCCCGAACGTCGCTCCACCCCGTCCACCGCACCTCGGCTCCGTGCCGTCGGCGGGCGGATCGGTCTGGTCGTGCCGCCGCAGAGCGCGGCTCTCACGGACGTCGGGGCCGGTGTCGCCGACGATGTGGACGCGGATGACGCCGACAGGGACGCCTGAGCCCCGCCCACCACTCGTTCAGAAGGAATTCGTCGCCCCACCTTCTTGCTGTTATCACATATAGCGCCTTACGGTGTGGACAGTGCCGCAGTCGACGCGAGGCGGGTGAGTGTCGGGCGGGTCCGGGTCGACGAGAAGCCACCCCCGGCCCGACCCACCGGCCGGGCCACACGACCGCTGGCAACAACAAAGAACACAGGAGCAGCTCCGTGCGCATCGCCAACCTCTCCGGTCGCCTGGTCCTCGTCGTCGACGGTCTCGCCGTCGATGTCGAGGAGGCCAGCGGTGGCCGCTTCTCCGCGGACCCGCAGGCCGTCTACGAGCGGTGGGAGGAGTTCCGCCAGTGGGCGGCGGAGACCCGCCCACCCGAGGGCAGCGCCTTGGACCCCGCGCGTCTGGGCGCCCCCGTGCCCGCCCCGCGGCAGATCGTCGCCGCCGGCCTCAACTACCGTGACCACGCCGCCGAGTCCGGATTCGCCCTGCCCGAAACCATGCCGCCGGTCTTCACCAAGTTCGCCACCAGCATCACCGGCCCCGTCACCGAGGTGGCCCTCCCACCCGGCGGCCACACCGACTGGGAGATCGAACTCGTCGTCGTCATCGGCACCCGCGCCCACCATGTCTCCGCGGAGGCCGCCTGGGACCACGTCGCCGGGCTGACCGTCGGCCAGGACATCTCCGAGCGCATCACCCAACTCGAAGGACCATCACCGCAGTTCAGCCTCGGCAAGTCCTTCCCGGGCTTCGCCCCCATCGGACCGTGGGTGGTCACGCCCGACGCGTTCGACGACCGCGACGACCTGGGACTGCGCTGCACGGTGAACGGCGAGGAGGTCCAGAAGAGCCGCACCGGCGACCTGATCTTCTCCGTACCCGAGCTGCTCGCCCGACTGTCCTCGGTCATCCCCCTGCTCCCCGGCGACCTCGTGTTCACCGGAACCCCGGCCGGCGTCGGCCTGGGCCGTGACCCGCAGCGCTGGCTCGCTCCCGGAGACGAGCTGGTCAGCACCATCGAGGGCATCGGCGAACTGCGCCAGCGCTTCGTCGCACAGACCTGACACCTACGGCGACCGCGTACTTACGTGGTCGCACGCACCTACCCGCATGAACCGTCGGATACTGAGAGTGCGGGCGCACCACCGGGCCACCTGACCCCGGCCACCGGCCTGTCGGCAGGCCGGCCGGTGAAACGCCACCACGGGTGGACGCCCGCAGATTCGATCGAGGAGGATCGGATGACCGCCACACCGAAGTTCGCCCACGTCGTGTTCCAGACGAGCAACCCCACCGCCATGCGGGACTGGTACTGCGCCGTTCTCGACGGACACGTGGTGTTCCAGAACGACAGCCTGTGCTTCATCACCTACGACGAGGAGCACCACCGCGTCGCCCTGCTCACCCCGCCGGTCCCGCTGGAGCGCAAGTCGCCCCTGACGGCAGCGGCCCACCACGTCGCCTACACCTTCGACCATCTCGACGACCTCCTCGCCCGCTACGAGCTGCTGCGCGACAAGGGCCTCACCCCGGCGGTGTGCATCGCCCACGGCGTCACCACGTCCCTGTACTACCAGGACCCGGACGGCAGCTTCGTGGAGATGCAGATCGACAACTTCGCCGACCCGGACGAGGCCACCGGCTACATGAGGGGGCCGGAGTACAGCGCCGACGCCGTCGGTCCCGCCTTCGACCCCGAGGCCATGCTCGCCGCCCGCCGCGGCGGAGCGGCCGTCGAGGACCTGGTCCACCGGTCATGGGCCCTGAAGAGCGACCTGCCCGATCCGATGCTGGTCCTCACCGGGGCGGTCTGAGCGAGGAGCGGGCCAAGACGTCGGACCAGGGGTGCCGGGACGAGACCGGCACCCCGTCGGCGCGCCACCACGGGACGGCGCGAGGCCGTCGCCCCGCCCACCCGTCCGCCCGTACCCACCGTCTAGGGGAATCCTTGAGCACCTCCAGCCACCACGCCGACTGCTTCATGTGCGGCCTGGAACAGAGCGAAGACAGCGCCGTCGTTTTCCGTGACCCTCTCTGGTCGGGGGAAACGGTGCCTGGTTACGACGTACCCGGTTGGTTCGTCCTGCGGGTCCGTCGGCACGCCGAGCGCATCACCGGGCTCGACGAGGCCGAGCTGGCCACGTTCGCCCGCCGCGCCCGCGACCTGGTCGCGGCGGTGACCGAGGCGACCGGCGCGCCCGCGACGTACCTGCTGGTCTTCGGCGAGAACCATCCGCACTTCCACGCCCTCGTCACGGCTCGTGGCGAAGACGTTCCCGCGGACCTGCGCAACGGGAACATCCTGCGCCTCCGGGCCGATCACGCCGACCCGGAGTCCGCCGCCCGGCTGGTGCCGGCGGTGCGTCGTGCCTACGAGCGCCTCGCCGGCGACGGCACATACCCGCTCTCGGCCTGACCGCCGAGGAGCTGGTCGGGTCCCGGCCGCCGGGCGGCCGGGACCAGCTCGGCGCCCGCGCACCAGATGTGGCGCAGGGCGCGGGTGGCCCCGATGTCGGCCAGGGGGTCCCCGTCGACCAGGAGCAGGTCGGCGCGGAGTCCGGGGGCGACCGAGCCCCGGTCGCCGAGACCGAAGTGCCGGGCGGGCAGGACGGTGGCGGAACGCAGCGCCTCGGCCGGGGTGAGGCCGGCCGCGACGAGCAGTCCGAGTTCGTGGTGGATGCTCGCGCCGTGCTCGACCTGGAAGGGCGCCCACCCGCCGACCTCGCGGGACTGCGCCGCCACATCACCGCCATGGAGCACGCCGTGGACGCCGCGGATCCCGTGGCCTTCGTCCACGCCAACTGGCGCCTGCACGCCGCCATCGCCGCGATCAGTCCGAACGTGCTGCTCAGCTCGCTGTACACCCATCTGCTCGACCTGATCGAGAGCCACACGCTGACGGTGCTGCCGACGAGCGAGCAGCCCCTGGGCGAGTACATCGCGCACCGGCACGAACTCCACCGCGACTTGGTCGACGCCTTGGACCGGCAGGACCGCGACGAGGCACTGCGACTGATCCACGAACACCACACGAGTCTTCAGTCGTCCGAGGACCACGCCGCAGAACGCTGACCGTTCCGCCGGGAGGGCGCCCGGCGACGCGACGGCAGGGGCCACCGGAGGATCGATGCAAAAGACTTGCGGTTCTCTGACCACATTTTGCAGCAGTGTTATACGGTGCGCCCATGAACAAGAAGCTGACCGAAGTCTCACAGTTCGCGGGCGTCAGCGAGGCGACGGTCCGGCGGGCCCTCAACGACAGCCCTCTGGTCGCCCCTGCGACGCGGGAGCGGGTACTGAGGGCGTTGGACATTCTGGGGCTGCCCAGGCCGACGGCCGTGAAGGGCGAACGGAGTCCGCTGATCGGCGTGGTGGTGCCAGACCTGCAGAACCCGGTGTTCCCGGCGTTCGCGGAGGCCATCGCCGGCCGTCTCAACAAGCGCGGCTGGATTCCCGTGCTGTGCACTCGCACATCTGATGGCGTGTCCGAGGCGAACTACATCGAGATGCTGCTGGCTCAGAACATCGGGGGGATCGTGTTCATCGGATCCAGTTACGCCGATGCGGGGCCGGAACAGGGGGCCGCCCTGAGAAAGCGCAAGGTGCCGCTGGTGCTGGTCAACCCGGCGGACGAGAACGCGGACGCGGTGCGGATCAGCGCCGACGACGCCGACGCGGTGAGCCAGTCGCTCACCCATCTGACCGGGATGGGGCATGAGCGGATAGGGCTGCTGGTCGGTCCGGTCGGGCACGTGCCGTCGGCCCGCAAGCTGGCCGCTTTCGCCGCGTTCTGGAAGGCCCGGCAGGTGCCGTCCGATCGCTGGATGCCCCTGGTCGGGCACGCGTTGTTCTCCATGGAGGCGGGAGCCGCGGCGGCAGCCGGGCTCCTGGCGCGCGGGGCGACAGCCATCGTTTGCGGCAGTGATGAGCTGGCACTTGGCGCAGTCCGTGGGGTCCGGCGCCTGGGCCTGACGGTTCCGGGCGGCGTCTCGGTGACCGGGTTCGACGACTCGCTGTTCATGGGGGCGGTGGATCCCCCGCTGACAACGTGCCGGCAACCGGTGGCCCGGATGGCCGACGCCGCGGTGGAAGCCTTGGCGCAGCAGATACAGGGGCATCGGGTCGGCCCCGGCGTGACCTTGTTCCAGACGGAGCTGATCGTCCGCAACTCCACAGGAAGGCCGGCCCGCCAGTCACCGACGTAGGAATTTTGCAACAGGTCATTGACTTTTTACATAACTGACTTCTACCTTCTGCGTGTCCGCTGGAGCTGTGAGCGATGGGGTTCACAGGCGCGGGTGCATCGCAGGAAGGCTGATGTGTCATGGCTGGTACCCAGAGTCGTCGTCGGTTCATAGCCACGGGCGTGGCCTGCGCCCTCACGGGAGCGCTGGCCGCGTGCAGCGGCGAGTCGTCCACCGCCGGGAAGGACGGAGTCGTCACGATCACGGTGAACGGCATGCCGCCCAAGACCCAGCCGGTGGACCGCAAGTACTTCGAGGAGGACGTCAAGGCCTTCGAGAAGGCGCACCCGAAGATCAAGATCGATGCCCGTGAGGGGCAGATGGACCCGAAGACGTTCTCCGCGAAACTGGCCGGCGGCCAGCTGGAGGACGTGTACTACGTCTACTTCACCGACCCCGCCGGCCTGATTCAGCGCCGCCAGGGGGCCGACATCACGCAGTACGTGAAAGACATGCCGCACTTCAAAGACATCAAACCCGAGTTCCTGAAGGTATTCACCGGGCCGGACGGGAAGATCTACGGCCTGCCCAACGGCCAGTACTCGCTCGGCCTCATCTACAACCGCGACCTGTTCGAGAAGGCCGGCCTGGACCCTCAGTCCCCGCCGGTCACATGGGACGAGGTACGCACGGCGGCGAAGAAGATCAGCGCCCTGGGCGACGGCACCGTCGGATACGCCGACTACAGCAAGAACAACCAGGGCGGCTGGCACTTCACGGCCTGGGTGTACTCCATGGGCGGCGACGTCGCGGTAAAGGAGGACGGCAAGTGGAAGGCCGCCTTCGACAGCGACGCGGGCCGCAAGGCCCTGCGGATGCTGCACGACATGCGCTGGACGGACAACAGCATGGGCTCGAGGCAGCTGCTGCAGATCGAGGACGTGCAGAAGATGATGGGCGCCGGCAAGCTCGGTATGTACATGGCCGGGCCGGACAACATCCCGACCATCGTCAAGCAGTTCGAGCGCAAGTACGAGGAGTACGGAGTCGGGGCCATGCCGGGGCAGGCGACCCTCGGCGGCGGCAACGGCTTCATGTTCAACCCGAAGGCGTCGCCGGAGAAGATCAAGGCCGGCATCGAGTGGGTCCAGTGGAAGTACCTGAACCCTGACCGCACCGAGTTCGAGGACAAGCGCGCCTCAGACAGTGACGTGCCCATCGGCCTGCCGCTGGACCGCCTGTTCACCGGGCAGGCCGAGGCCAAGCAGGACGCCGCCCATGCCAAGTACGCCAACGTGCCGACGGAGAACTACAAGCCCTTCGTCAAGCGCAACGCCGAGATCGAGCAGAAGGTCGAACCGCCGAACGCCCAGCAGATCTACACCGTCCTGGACGGCGTGATGCAGGCCGTTCTGACGAAGAAGGACGCCGACCTCGACCAGCTCCTGGAGGACGCGGCCAAGAAGGTCGACGGCATTCTCGCGACGGTCAAGTGACATGGCGGCCCCGACCCTGACCCGGACCCCGGAACACTCCGCCAAGCCGCAGAAAGACAGCGTGAAACAACCACGCAGGCGTCGGCGCCGCATCCGTGAGAACGTGACCGCGTACGCCTTCCTGGGCGCCGGGCTGATCTGCTTCGCCGTGTTCTCCTGGTACCCGATCGTCCGGGGGCTGCTGCTTGGCTTCCAGCAGGTCAGCTTCTCCCAGCCCGCCACCTGGGTGGGCTGGGAGAACTACCAGCGCCTCTTCGACGACCCGCTGTTCGCCACGGCGTGGAAGAACACCGGGTACTTCACGCTCCTCGCCCTGGTCTTCGGCTTCGCCGCTCCGTTCGTCACCGCCGTGGTGCTCAACGAGTTCCGGCACGCCCGGTCCTATCTGCGGATGACGGTCTACCTCCCGGTGATGCTGCCGCCGATCGTGACCATGCTGCTGTGGCGCTGGTTCTACGATCCGGGACCGGGCCTGTTCAACACCGTGCTGGAGACCTTCCACCTGCCGGCCCAGCAGTGGCTGGAGTCGGAGAACATGGCCATGCTCTCCCTGGTCCTGGTCTCCACCTGGGCCAACATGGGCACCACCACCCTGATCTACCTCGCCGCCCTCGGTTCCATCCCCGGCGAGCTGTACGAGGCGGCAGAGCTGGACGGGGCGTCCGTCCGGCAGCGGCTGTTCCACGTGACCATCCCGCACATGCGGTTCATCCTGATGATCACCCTGCTGCTGCAGGTCATCGGCACCATGCAGGTCTTCATCGAACCGTTCGTCCTGACCGGCGGAGGACCCAACGACGCCACCGTCACCGTCCTGCTGCTGCTCTACCGCTACGCGTTCGTCTACAACGACTTCGGCATGGCCAGTGCCATGAGCACGGTGCTCTTCGTCGTCCTGGGGGCCTTCGCCGCCGTGTACCTGCGACTGAGCCGCGGCAAGGGCTGAAAGGAACGACCATGTCCGCATCGCGCACCCTCATCGCCCCCGGTGAGATGAACCGCCGCACCGGCCGCATCCTGTACCGGTTCGTGCTGGGCTCGACCGTCGTCGGCTTCACCCTCGCCTTCCTCTTCCCCCTGTACTGGATGGCGAGCGGGGCACTCAAGTCCTCCTCCGAACTGGCCGATCCCCACCCCACGCTGTGGCCGCACAGCTGGCACCCGGAGTCCTACCCCCAGGCGTGGACCAACGTCGGCCTGGGCGACTACTTCCTCAACACCCTGCTCCTGGCCGCCGGTGCCTGGCTGACCCAGCTCATCGTCGACGTCGCGGCCGCCTACGCACTGTCCAAACTGCGACCGGCACTGGGCAACGTCGTCCTCGGCATGATGCTCGCCACGCTCATGCTGCCGGTCTCCGCTCTGCTGGTGCCGACCTACCTGACCGTCACCGACATCCCTCTGCTCCACATCAATCTGATCAACACCCCCTGGGCGGTCTGGTTGCCGGCCTGCGCCAACGCGTTCAACATCTTCATCCTCAAGCGCTTCTTCGACCAGATACCGGCTGAACTGCTGGAATCCGCACGCCTGGACGGAGCCGGTCCCGTCCGCGTGCTGTGGTACGTCGTGCTGCCCCTGTCCAGGCCGGTACTGGCGGTCGTGTCCATCTTCGCGGTGGTCGGTGTCTGGAAGGACTTCCTGTGGCCGCTGCTGGTCCTGCCCGACCCCGCACGCCAGCCCATCACCGTAGCCCTGAACCGCCTGGCGGAGTTCATGCCCGCCAATCAGCTCCTGGCCGGCATGGTCATGGCCTCCATTCCTCTGCTGGTGATCTTCCTGATTTTCCAACGGCACATCATCGCCGGACTGACGGCGGGCAGCCTCAAGGGCTGAGGGGGCCTCGGCCCCACTGGACGCACGCCATGTCGGGACACCGCGACGCCTCCCGCACCGGTGCGGGCCCGAGCGTGTACGTGGACGCCTAGCGGTTCGGGAAGCCCGCACCGCCGTCGACGTACAGCCGGATTCATCGCGCCCGTTTGCGTACGCGTCCGCTGTCCACCGTCCGTGACGCACGGGTCTCCATCCCACAACCGCCGTCGGCCCCCCACCGGCGGTCCCCCCAGGGCGAGCCGCCCCTGACCCGGAAGGACACACAGCCGTGTCAATCCACGCAAGAGCCCCGCACACCAGAACCTCCGCCGCGATAGCGGCCCTGCTCCTCACCGTCACCGGCGCCGTCGCCTACAGCGCGGCCGCGTCGCCCTCGGCCTACGCCGCCTCCACCGTCCTGGAGGCTGAGTCGGCGAGGCTGTCGGGTGGTGCGGTGACGGAGACGGAGCACTCCGGCCACACCGGCACCGGCTATGTCGGCGGCTTCACCGACTCCCACAGGGGCGCCGCCTCCGTGACGTACACGGTGCAGTCCGCGCATGCCGGTGCCGGGTCGGTGAAGATCCGCTACGCCAACGGCACCGGGTCGGCGAAGACGCTGTCGCTGTTCGTCAACGGCACCGCATCAGGCCAGGTCAGTCTGCCGGCCACCGACAACTGGGACAGTTGGTCCACGGTGGACGCGCCGGTCACCTTCACCCGGGGCGCCAACGCCCTGGCACTGACATTCACCAGCAGCGACAGCGGCAACGTCAACCTCGACAGTCTCACCGCCGACACACCCGACACGGCGGGCCCCGCCACCCCCGCCCCCCTGGAGGCCGAGTCCGCCGCCCTGTCCGGTGGTGCGGTCGCCGAGCGTGAGCACGGCGGCTACACCGGCAGCGGCTACGTCGGCGGCCTCACCGACGCGAACAAGGGCCGCGCCTCCCTCAACACCAGCGTGGAGTCCAGCTACGACGGCGCGGGCAGTGTCACCATCCGCTACGCCAACGGCACCGGCTCGAACAAGACACTGACCCTCTCCGTCGGCGGGAAGGCCGCGCAGGTCACGCTGCCGGCCACGAACGGCTGGTCCACCTGGTCCACGGTCGCGGTGCCGGTCTCCTACGCCAAGGGTGCCAATGCCCTCGCGCTGACGTTCACCAGCGGAGACAGCGGCAACGTCAACATCGACCACCTCGTCGCTGTCCCTCCCACCGGACCCGGCGATCCTGGCGACCCGGACCCGTCGGGCACAGGCGCTTCCCTGCCGTTCACCACCTACGAGGCAGAAGCGGGACGCACCAACGCCTCGGTCATCGGCCCCGGCCGCACCTATCTGTCCCCGGCCTCCGAGGCGTCCGGCCGAAGGGCCGTCACACTGGCCCGGACCGGCGACTACGTCGAGTTCACCCTGACCAAGCCGGCCAACGCGATCAACCTGCGCTACTCCCTGCCCGACAGCAGCGACGGCCGGGGCATCGACGCGTCCCTCAGCGTCTACGCCGGCGGCCAGGCGCTGCCCGACCTCCGGCTGACCTCGCGCTTTGCCTGGGTCTACGGTGAGTACCCGTACACGAACAATCCCGGCGAGGGCAAGGGCCACCGCTTCTTCGACGAGACCCGGATCAGCCTGGGCCGGACGCTCCCGGCGAACACCGTCGTCCGTCTGCAGAAGGACGCCGCGGACAGCGCCGCCTTCTACACCGTCGACCTGCTGGAGGCCGAGGAGACCGCAGCGGCCGGTACGCTGCCCAGCGGCTACGTGTCGGCCGGGGACTTCGGCGTCACGCCGAACGACGACCAGGACGACACCTCCGCCCTCAACGGCGCGCTGGAGAGGGCCAAGAGCCAGGGCAAGGGTCTGTGGCTCCCCGCCGGTACCTACAACATCTCCGACCACGTCAGCCTCTCCGGAGTGAAGCTGCGCGGTGCGGGGATGTGGCACACCGTGCTGCGCGGCACCGGCCTCAAGGGCGGCCTGTTCGGCCGGGGCGGCACCACCAGCGTCGAGGACCTGATGATCGACGGCCAGAACACCGTCCGTGACGACGCGGGCGGACACGCCGCCATCGAGGGCGACTTCGGCACCAACTCCACCATCCGCAACGTCTGGATCCAGCACACCAAGGTCGGCCTGTGGATCTCCGGCCCGACCACGGGCCTGCGGGCCGAAAACCTGCGGATCCGCAACACCTTCGCGGACGGCGTGAACCTGCACGGCGCGGTGAAGGACACCGTCGTGTCCAACAGCAGCATCCGCGGCACCGGGGACGACGCCCTGGCCATGTGGTCGGACGGAGCGGCCGTGACCAACAGCGCGTTCCGCAACAACACCGTGCAACTGCCCACGCTCGCCAACGGCGCCGCCGTCTACGGCGGCAACGGCAACAGCGTCGAGAACAACCTCATCTCCGACACCGTCACCTCCGCAGCCGGCATCGCCGTCAGCACCCGCTTCGGCGAGCCGTTCAGCGGCACGACCACCGTCTCCGGCAACCTACTGCGCCGTACGGGCAGCCTGGAACCGAACTGGAACGCCAGGCTCGGGGCCCTGTGGGTCTACGCCGACCCCACCCGGCACGACATCACCCAGCCCGTGGTCCTGAAGAACAACACCGTGGAGGACTCCACCTACAGCGGGCTGCTCGTCACCTACCAGAAGCAGGTCACCGACCTGCGCGTGGACGGCCTGACCATCGACGGGACGGGCGCCCACGGCATCGAGATCAACACCGGTGGCAAGGGCGTCTTCTCCAACACCAAGGTCACCGGTACCGCGAGCGGCGCGCTGAACGTCGCCGGCGGCTTCACCATCGAGCGTGGGAGCGGCAACTCCGGCTGGTGACCCGGACAGGCCGCGGGGGGGGGGGGCCCCCCCTTCCCCCCCCTCCCCCCCGCCCCCGCATGCCTCGGTCCCCTCGCGTGCCGTTGGCACCGCCGCGATCG
>NZ_JBHJRX010000033.1:65506-104148 GCF_042268605.1 Streptomyces sp. NPDC056296
ACAGCCGTGGCGTGAGCGTGGACTGGGAGGCGTTCTTCGCCGGGTCCGGGGCCCGGCGGGGGTCGGTTTCCCCTTCCCCCCCCCCCCCCCCGCGGCCGGACAGCTTCCCTCACTCATGACTGCGCGGGCCCCGACGACACATTCTCCTCCGGGCCCGCGACATCCACTCCACTCGCTTCGCACAGGAGGCAAGTCCCATGACCCCGCGCACCACTGACTGGTGGCGTCACGCAGCCATCTACCAGGTCTACCCGCGCAGCTTCGCCGACGGCAACGGCGACGGCATCGGCGACCTGGCCGGTGTGCGCTCCCGGCTGGACTACCTCCAGCACCTGGGCGTCGAGGCCCTCTGGTTCTCCCCCTGGTACCTGACCCCCATGGCGGACGCCGGTTACGACGTCACCGACTTCCGGCAGATCGACCCCCGTTTCGGCACCCTCGCCGAGGCCGAAGCCCTCATCCGCGAGGCCCACGATCGCTCCATCCGCATCATCGTCGACGTGGTCCCCAACCACGTCTCCGACGAACACGAGTGGTACCTCAAGGCCCTCAGCGCTCCTCCCGGCTCCCCGGAACGCGACCTGTTCTGGTTCCGCGACGGCCGCGGCGAGCACGGCGAACTGCCCCCCAACGAATGGCAGTCCATCTTCGGCGGCCCCGCCTGGACCCGTGTCCCGGACGGCCAGTGGTATCTGCACCTGTTCGCCCCGGAACAGCCCGACCTCAACTGGCGCCATCCCGCGGTCCGCTCCGAATACGAGGACATCCTCCGCTTCTGGTTCGACCGAGGCGTCGACGGCATCCGCGTCGACTCCGCAGCCATGTGCAGCAAGGATCCCGCGCTGCCGGACTACGATCACAGCGTCTTCCCCAATCCTCACCCCTACGTCGACCGCGACGAGAACCACGACATCTACCGCGGCTGGCGCGCCGTCGCCGACTCCTATCCCGAGCCCCGCGCCCTGATCGGCGAGGTCTGGCTCGCGGACTCCGCCCGCTTCGCCCGCTACCTGCGCGCCGACGAACTCCACACCGCGTTCAACTTCGACTTCCTCGGCTGCGCCTGGGACGCCACCGCCCTGCGCACCTGCATCGACCAGACCCTCACCGCCCACGTGGACGTCGGTGCCCCCAGCACCTGGGTACTGTCCAACCACGACGTCACCCGCCATGTCACCCGCTACGGCCGCCCCGACACCAGCACCGCCGCCGGTATCCGCCAGTACAACCCCGTCGTCGACGAGGCCCTCGGCCGCCGCCGCGCCCGCGCCACGGCCCTGCTCACCATGGCCCTCCCCGGCGCCGTCTACATCTACCAGGGCGACGAACTCGGCCTGCCCGAAGTCGAGGACATCCCCGCCGACCGCCGCGACGACCCCATCTTCCACCGCACAGGCGGCGCCGACCCCGGCCGCGACGGTTGCCGCGTTCCCCTGCCCTGGGACGGCCACCAGGAGCCTTACGGTTTCAGCCCCGACGGGGCAGCACGCCCCTGGCTGCCCCAGCCCGCCTCCTGGGCACCCCTCAGCGTCGCCGCCCAGGAGAACGACCCCGCCTCCATGCTGCACCTCTACCGCAGGGCCCTGTCCCTGCGCGCCCGCCACCCGGCACTCGGTGACGGCCCCATGCGGTGGCTGCACGCCCCCGACGGCGTCCTCGCCTTCGCCCGCGGCACCGACTTCACCTGCGTCGTCAACCTCTCCAGCGGTCCCGTCGACCTGCCCGAACACCACACCGTGCTCCTGTCCTCACACCCCCTGGACGGCTCCCAGCTGCCTGCAGAAGCCGGCGTCTGGCTCCGGACCTCCTGACGACTCGAACGAACGGCTCTGTCCCGTAATCGGTGGTTGAAGGGTGACGGTCATCGTCGGCGTTGGATGCGGGACGTCAACGAACCTCCGCGAGTGATCTTTTCGGGTCTCGCGTCGCTGGTCGTCGAGGACGACTACCTGGTCGGGGCCGCCGTGGCCTGCATAACGGGATCCTTCGACGGACGCCTCGGTGCCATCGGGCAGAGCACGTCGAACGGGGAGCTCACTGCCGAGGGAACGGGCTCGCTCGTGGTCGACCAGGGCGTCATCCAGGCCAAGGTCATCCACGTCGCCTACACCCTGGCCCTGGGCGACCATGTCGACGAGGCGAAGGCCCACCGAGCCCACGACACCCACACGCGGTACTGCCCCGTCGCGCGCAGCATCGGCGGCTGCATCGAGCTCACCCTCCGCCTGAAGGTGTCCGACAACAGCTTCGACATCGTCTGGGCGGGCTGCGCTGTAACACCCGTTGACGAGCAGACGGTCACGGCACCCTCAGGAGCGCTGCGCCTCAGGCTCACGTGGAGTCGGATCGCTGGACTTCAGTAGGGCCCGGTCGGGTTCGTTCGTGAGCAGCGTGTCGGCTGCCCTAATCAGGGCGAGTGCGTGCCTGCGGGTGGCCACTCATGCCTCGGAGTCGCGCAGGCCGACGCAGTCAGAGGCCCAAAAGACGTCTGAGTAGACGAAGGTGCCCGTCATCCACGGCTCGTGAGCGGACAACCGGGCGACCTGGAACGCGGCTTCAGGTATACGCGGCGACGGCGAACGGAAGCCCACCGCGACGGCGCCCTCGAAGCCGCGCGTGCCGTAGTAGCTCGGCGAACCCTCCAGGAACACCAACGGCACACTCTGGCTGTCGGCCGCCGCGAGGGCGTACGCGATGAGTTGAGTACCGATGCCCTGACGCTGGAACTCCGGGACCACGCCCAGCGGTGACAGGGACAGGACGTCCACGATCCGGCGCGGAGCGTCCAACCGCGTCGCGCTCAGCAGGACATGTCCGACGACCCGGTCATCAATGGTGGCGACGAAGGACATCGGCGCCAACGCGGCCTCCGCAACGCGAAGTGCCTCCACGAGTCCGGGCACCCGCTCGCTGTCACCGAAGGCGCGCGTATGAACCTCGCGCACGTCTCGGTGGTCGTCAGCGGTCTCTTGCCGGATCACCAGCCCGGCACCAGCGGGAGCGATCCGGAAGCCTTCAGGCGCATCATGTGACGTCATGGCCGCGAGGGTAGATCGCGGGGCGGCTCGTGCGCGAGGCAATTGCACACCAGGTCGTGCAGCCAAGCCCCTCGGACGGCCGGCGGCCACACCCGAGCAGTTCTGCAACGACATCTGTCTCACCGTTCCAGCCATCTGCTCCACCTGGGCCCGCGGCCGCCGAGACCCTCCAGGCGGTAGAACAACCGGACCTGGTCACCACCCACACCGATTCGCTGCACCGCACCCACGCCGCACGCCTCGGATCCCAGGGAATCAACTGGCCGCCCGGCCGGCCCGCTCCTCCCGGCCCTGCGGCAGGCCGAGGAACGGCTCGCTCAGGCGGAGCAGGCGATTGACGAGTTCACGGTCTTCCGGACTCTTGCCCGGCTCGCGGCTCAAGCACGAGGAGATCGCCCGGCTCCGCGAGGCCGCCGTCGCACCAAGCCGCGTCAGCCGCCTCCCAGCACCGCGGCCTCCCGACAGATCTGCGACAGGGGCACGGTCGGCTGTCTCACCGGCGCCTTCACCCGCTCCTGGCCGGTCGCAGCGGCGGCAGGGCGAAGCTTGTCCTTGATCGTGACCACCAACCTGGCGACGGCGTTGGCGGGCACGGCCGCCAGGCTCCAGACCCAGTCGAGCCAAGTCTTCTCCGGACAACAACCCAAGATCACGAGGACGCCACCGGGCGCGAGTGCGTCACGCAGTGCGGCGACGGTGCCGAACGGCATGTGATGGAGGCTGGCGAGGCATGAGATGAAGTCGTAGTGGTGTTTGGGCAGTTCGACTTCGGTGACGTCCGCGTGTCGGAAGCGTGGGATCCGGTCATCGGCTGTCCGCCCGGACAGCACACGGGCCTCCGCCATTGCCTCCTCCGACGGATCGATCGCATCGACCTCTATGCCCAGATGAGCGAGCCGACGCGCGAACCGGCCGGTCCCACATCCGACATCCAGGGCCGCACCACAATCCCGCGGCACCTGGCGCAACAGCAGACGGTGATAGTGGTCGTTGTGGTCGAAGGGCATGGTTCGACCTTGCCACAGCGGACGCGGGCGCGCCGCCGTCACCGTTGCGAGCGCGGTTCCGACAGCGCACCCACTCAATGACCACACGAGGTCACCCGCCCACGGCCGGTCGGTGAACGGCGGGCACGGGGCCGGAGCCCCGCACCCGCCGCGTCGCCGGCCGGAGGCCGCCGTGTGCGTCACTCGTAGGGAATGACCACCATGGACGTGTCGCCGCCGGTGCGCAGCAGCGCGCTCGCGTTGCCGATCGCGCTCCAGACCTCCAGCCGCACCGTTCCCCCGTTCAGGTTTCCGAGGGAGCCGGTCGCGGCCTTCAGGCCGCGGGTCTGGTTGTACTCCTCCCAGCCCGAGACCGGGTCGGTGGCGAAGTAGTGGTAGGTCTCGGTCCGGTCGAAGGTGCCGTCGCCGGTGAGGTCGTAGCTGACGCGGGCCTGCTGGCCGAGGCCGACCGCGGTGCCGGCGTCCACCGGGAGGCGGAACGTGGTGGACGCGCCCGACCTGAGGGTGGCGTTGACGCCCTTGACCTCGTAGACGAGGGGCTTGTTCGGGCTGCCGTCGTGGTTGCGGCCCTCGGCCGACGGGATGGTGTCGCTGGCGGGCGTGCCGCCGGTGGCCGTGGTGAGTGCGCCGCCGGAGCGGAGCTGGAAGGTGTTGCCGGTGGGCGGCTCCGGGTCAGGGTCCGGGCCGCCGGGGTCCGTGCCGGTCCCGGTCGCGGTGGAACGCGCGGGCACGGTGAGCTTCTTGCCGTCGGAGTAGGTGACCGTGCGGGCCGTGGAACCGTGGTTGTGGGCGGCGTAGGTGCGGGTGCCGTTCTTGGTGAACACCGCGGACGTGGGCAGGTCGCCGGTCACCGAGGGGTCGGGCGCGCCGAGCGCGTCCAGGGTGGTGATCCAGTGGTACGTGTGCGCCTTGGACTCGCCCTGCTCCGGGGTGTATCCGGCGTGTCCCGCGTCCCACTTCGCCTTCGCGGTGGCCGGATCGGCCAGCGACTGGAACTCCCAGAGGATGTCGCGCCATTCCACGGCGGGCCCGCCGTTCTCGCGCTCCAGCTCCGCGATGTTGCGCCGGATCGCGTCCTTGTGCCCGGCCAGGTGCGGGGAACTGCCCGCGGTCACGGGAAGGACGTTGATGCCGTGGATCTCCTCCGGGTTGGCGGTCCACCAGGTGGAGTACGCCCCGCCGCTGCCCCACACCATGCCGACCGTGTCGTGGGTGAAGGAGCCGGGGAAGACCTGCTGGTCGGCGTCGAACCAGTACTGGGCGATCGCCTCGCTCTCGGTGGCGAGCAGGTAGCTGCCGAGGTCGCGCAGCTCGCCGTTGCCGGTGGCGGAGCCCCAGAGCACCAGCGCCGCACTGAGGTTGGTGGACTCCGAGGAGGACTCCTGGTTGTTGCCGGCGGCGAAGCCCTGGTGGCCGGAGGCCCAGCTGTGTCCGGCGTAGACGTCGAAACCGCGCAGGAACGGGAAGGCGCTGTCGGTGCGGCTCGGGTTTGCGGTGTCTCGGATCAGCTCCTTGACCATGCCGCCCCAGGCGGACTCCGCGGCCCAGGCAGCGTCGTACTGGGCGACGATCGCGGCGGCGTACACGTAGTAGCCGTAGTGGAAGTGGTGGTCGTTGAGTTCGGCGTCGCTGCCGTAGGAAGCGGGGTAACCGGTGAGGGTCTTCCAGTCCTTGTCGTACGAGAACTCGCTCGCCCCGCCCGCGGTGAACCACTCCTGGAGGCGGCCCTTGAGCAGGCCGATCAGCTTGTCGCGGACCGCGGTCTCACCTATCTGTTCGGCGAGCGGCACCAGTTGGGCGAGCTTGCCCAGCGCCTTGCCGGTCCAGTAGGTGTCCGTGGCCCCGGAGAACGGGTCGGAGGAGCCTGCGACCTCGGACAGGTAGGCGCGCAGCCGGGACGTGTCGACCGCGCTGGTCTTCGGCAGCGCGGGCAGGACCGGGGCGGCCTTCTGACGGGTGGTGAAGGAGGCGCTCTCCCGGACCTTCATGGTGCCGCGGGGAGAGACGTAGGTGTACGGGGTGAGGGTGTCGGTGGTGTTCAGCCACTGGTGGCGGTAGAGGGCTTGGAGGGTGCCGCGTTCGGTGCCCTCCTTGGCCTCGGTGGTGAGCTTGTACGTGGCTCCGACCGTGCCGCCGGAAGCGTTCCAGTCGACCTGCGATCCGGTGACGAAGCTGAACGCGTACTTGCGGAAGGTCGCCAGCGCGTCGGTGGAGGGCAGTACGGCGAGGGAGAAGTAGTCCTTGCCGCCGAGACCGGCGGTGATCGTGGTGCCGGAGATGTTCCAGTCGCTGCCGGTCGGCGCGAAGAGTGCGTAGTGGTGGCCGCCGACCGTGATGCCGACGACGTTGCCCTGGTCGGAGAAGACGGCCGGCGTGGCCGCGGTGGTGATCTGGGCGCTGCCGCCGGAGCCCTGGGCGTAGACGAAGGGCATCCCGTGGCCGATGGTGGTCCGCAGGGTGCGGGTGCCGTCGGACCAGTACGGGGTGACCGTCCAGTCGGACCAGGCATCGGCCTTGGTGTCGGGCGAGTTGAGTCCGCTCAGGCCGAGGGTGAGGTCGCGCTTGTGCGCGTACTCGTACTGGCGGCCCTCGCCCACGATTGCGGGGCTGGTCGGGTAGCCGACCTCCAGTCCGCCGGAGACGGCCTGGTATGTGAGCGGGTGGCCGTACATGGGCGTGGAGTACGGGTTGTCGCCGTAGCGCTGGAAGGCGAGGGAGGACCACCAGTCGTTGGTGGGCACGGGCTTGCCCTTGGCCGCCGGCGTGACCTTCGGGGTGACCGGCGCGCCGGTGTTGGTCGTGGGGCCGGTCGTGCCGGGCGGCCGGGTGTCGGAGTAACTCCCGGCTCCTACGGGGACGGTGGCGGCCGCCGCCGGAGTCGCGGCCGGGCCGAGGCCCACGGCCGCCAGCGCGGCGGCCAGTACCACCGCCGCGGCCGGCCGTGATCGACGAGTTCGCATGGGGTGCACCTCGTGTCGTCGTGAGGGACGGGCTCGTCGGCGGCCGCGACAGCCCGGGGCGGATGCCCTGAAGCTGCTGCGGAACCGTGGTGGGGAGAGGGGAAGAGCCCGGCTGAGAGCGCTCTCAGATGGCGGAAAAGTAAGACTCCTGTAATCAGTTGTCAATACGTCGCGCAATTCGCGGTACTCGTAAAGACAATTGGGAGATTTTTCCGCGCCTCAGCTTCGCCATCGCTTCAAGTCTTGACGGGAGGAACGCGGTGGCGGGCGCGCCGCCTCCATGGCATGAGAGCGTCCTCACGCTCTGGACACGCTGCACCCGCGGTGCACGGACCGGCGCCCTCGGCGCCGAGACCACGCTGAGCAGCCTGCTCCGGCCGACCTGCGGCCGGCCGGCCCCCGGACGCCGGCACCACCGCGCGACTGGACAGCCGCCGAGCTCGATCGCGATCGAACGCAGCCGGCCTGCCAGCCGGAGCTCAAGCCGCGATGCCGCTCGGACAGGGCCGGCACCCGCTCGACGAAGGTCTTGCGAGGACGACTCTGCGATCCCAGACCTACCGGCGGACCCCAGCCCGACTGTGACGTCGTCGCGACGTCCGCCGGATGGGACGGCGCGGTCCAAGGCGCCTAGAACGGCCGGAACTTCACCCACGCCGATGACAAAGTGTGGACGGCCTCAGAAGAAGTCCCTACTGTGTCCGACGCGACGGTACGACCCTGATGTGAACCCCCTTCACGGTGTACGAGATGAAGCGCCTCGGCCGCGACGCCGCCGAACTCACCGCGCTCGCCGACCACCTCACCGCGCACGGCCTGGTCCTGGAGATGCTCGCCGGGCCGCTGCCCGGGATGTACGCCCCGAGTGGCCCCGGCCGGCTGCTGTTCGCGTTCTTCGCGGCGATGGCGGAGACTGAGCGGGAGAACATCCGGGAGTCGACCCTCGAAGGACTCGGCGCGGCGGCCCGCAAGGGCCGGGCCCCCAGCGTCGCGAGCATCTACCGCGCGCTCGCCGAGCACGGGAAGCAGGAGGCGTACCCCGAAGCCGTCGCCCAGGCGCACGCCGACTTCGCCGACCTCCAGGACGCCGACGGCATCCCCCACCTCCGCCGAGTTCACCTCCGGCGGCCGGACGATCCGCTCACCCCGGCGCCAGCCGGAACATTCGATCTCAACGGCATGTTCCGTACCGCACATCAAGACAGGGGGCCACCGCCAGCAGCCGACTCCACCGACGGCGTGGAGCCCGCGCGGTGGATGGTGTGGACGCCGAGGACAGGATCGAGGGCAGGGACAAGGGCGCTGGTGGCGATGGCCGCCAGGTGCGGTGGTGCGGCACCGACCTGCAAAGCGGTGACATACTCGATGACCTGCGCGTGCGTGAGTGTCGGGATCCGCTGTCGCAGCAAGTGCATGGCGATGATCCGCCCGCTGGCCGCCACTGTCCGGCGGACTTCCTCGTGCAGGTCATCCACTGCGGTGCGTCTGGTCATCTTCCTGACGCGGGTCCGGTAGTCCAACTCCCAGTCGCCGGTAACCGCTGTGACCGGTCCGATCTGGTGAAGACTCCCATCGAGGCGATCCACCAGGTAGGGGCCGTTTCCAACCAAGAGCTGACCTGGGTCTCCCGTGCGCAGGTATTCCGCGGATTGGTAGTAGACGATCCAGACGAGTTCGTGCTTCTCAACCTCGGTCACCTCCAGCCGCCCCGAGTACCTGCGGTCCAGATCTTCCTGGGCCACCCGGATCGCGAAGTCACGGTCGATCATGTCCGGCAGCATCTCGCATGTCGTGGGAGATGAACAGAAGTATTCTCCGCCGGGTTCGTTGCGTTCCCAGGGGGAGGGATTCAGGCGTCCGACGAGCCAGCGCTCGAAGGACGGCTCGCTGTCCTCCTCGAAGATCCCATCTCCTCAAGGACCGTGACGACATGGCCGACGGGCAGGTCCAGGGCCCGCAGCGGGGAGAAGATCTCCGTGTGCCGGATGACGTCGCCCTCGACGTGACCGGTGAGGCCGACGGCCGGCCCCGGTTGACCGCGAAGCGGATGTTGCGCTCCCGCCGCGTTGCGTGGCGTGGGGAGGTGGAGCCACGGGTTGCCTGACTGCCCGGAAAGCAAGGCGGGCGCCCTCGGTCGGCAACGGCTCGATCAGCGAACCGGTTACATCAGAGGTCAGTAAAGGTGTAGCGGGTGTGGCTGAACACCTGGCCGTCGTGCCCGAAGCCGTACGCCGTGCCGGGTGCCACCGCGAACAGCAGGTCGTTGCCCTTGCGGATGCTGTCGCCGAAGCCGTAGAAGGTCCCTTCCGGCGAGACGATGTGATCCCCGTACTGCGCCTCGAACGCGGCGACGACCTCGTCCTGCCGTGCCGGGTCCGTCACCCGCTCCGCCGTGCCCTCGATCACGATGTCGAGGCCTTCGGTGAGTGAATTCTGCCCTGTGGTGAGGACGCAGTGGGCATTGGCGGCCAGGTTCTTCGCCTTCTGCTCCCCCGGCCCGGTGCTGAAGTGCAGCGCCCCGTCGTGCCAGGCGGCGATCAGGGGCGTGACGTGGAGACGGCCGTCCGGCCGCACCGTGGTGATCCAGAAGATCTCGGCGGCCCGCAGCCTGCGCTGGGCCTCGGCCCAGTCGGTGGCGGTGACGTTCTCCGCGCCAGGGCGCGGGTTGAGCGCGGAGCTGTAGCGGGCGTCGAGCTCGGTCCTGGGCTGCTTCGGCGGCATGCCGGAACTCCTTTCCCTCGTCCTGTGACCAAGGCTACGCAGCCCGGCCCGGCGGCGCTCAGGACTGGCTTCGACAGGGACCGATGAGCACGGCGAACAGCACGAGCGGCCAAGGCCCACCGGTCAGACCACCGGGTTCTCCAACAGGGTGATCCGATTGCCGTCGGGGTCGTCGAGCGCGGCGAAGCGGGTGCGCTCCCCGCCGGTCTGTACCGGCCCGGCCGTCAGACCGCGCTCCACGAGGCCGGCCAAAGCCGCGTCCAGATCGGGCACCTCCAGGTTCAGCAGGCTTGAGCCGGCCCGCTCCGGGTCCTCGAACACCTGAAGCCAGCCGCCCGAGGTGAGGTGCCAATCGGCCAGCGACGGCATGGGGCGAGTGTCCGCCGGACGGCTCAGCAGCCGTTCGTACCAAGCCAACGCTACGTCGATGTCACCGACCGGCGCGACCATCAGCACACGCGAGACGTCCATGGAGTCCACCTGCTTCCGTGAAGGATCGAGATGCTCTCGCATCCATTACAGACAACAACCTCCGACGATGCCCGGCACCACTCCGCTCCCGGAGGTCTGCCGGTTCCGGAACCCACGACGGCGGCAAAGCCGTCTCGCGGCGCCCGCGGGTGTGCGCGGCACCCCGAACTACTCTCACCGATCCCATTTACATCGATGTACAGCCGCTCTAGCCTGGCGCGGATTCGTTCCCGCAGGAAGGAAGACCGTGATGTTCCTCCGCCTGTCACACTCCCTCAGACGCCGTGGCGGCTCATGCGTACGAGTCGCCCTTCTGGCCCTGACCGGCCTGTTGGCCCTGGGACTCACCGCCCCGGCCGCGGCGAGCGCTCCGTCGGCGCCCATCTCGTCCCCGGCTCCCGACCCGTCATCAGCCACGGTTGCGACCTCTGACACCCCCGGCCTCTCCCCCGCGGCCACGGGCACACCGTTGCGCGACGGTACGGGCCTGTACCCGCGTGCCATCCGGCTCGCGCACAGCGGTGCGGCGAACGGACGCGTCCTTGCCAGTGTCGTCACCTTCGACGGCAACAACGGCGTCGGCGCCATTCACGAGAGCACCGATTCCGGGGCGTCCTTCCGCGAGGTCGGCAGGGTGTCCGATCCGGATTCAGCCGCAGGCCAAGGGCTGTGCTGCGCCACGCTGTTCGAGCTGCCGCGGCAGGTGGGCGCGATGCCGGCCGGCACCCTGCTCTGGGCCTCCTCCGCCGGCCAGGACGAACAGGACCGGCGGATGGCACTGCGGGTCTGGCGCAGCAACGACGTGGGACGCACCTGGTCCTACCTGTCCTCCTGCGCCGTCGCGAGCGGTACCGGAGGCCTGTGGGAACCGGAGTTCTCGGTGGCCGAGGACGGCGCGCTGGTCTGCCACTACGCCGATGAGACGGACCCCGGACACAGCCAGAAGCTGGTCGCGGCGCGCAGCTACGACGGGGTGCACTGGGAGGGGCACCACGACACCGTGGCGAGTGGCTGGTCGGCCGACCGCCCGGGCATGCCGGTGGTGCGGAAGCTGCCGAACGGCACCTACTTCATGAGCTACGAGATCTGCAACCCCGGCGGCCAGTACCAATGCGTGGTGCACTTCCGGACCTCCGCCGACGGCTGGGACTGGGGGAATCCCGCATCGCTCGGGTTCCGCCCGGAGACCGTCGACGGCAAGTACTTCCGTGCCGCACCGACCATCGCCTGGGCTCCGTCGCCGGACGGCGCTCCGAACGGACGGCTGCTGCTGGTCGGGCAACGGCTTCTCAACCGCGACGGCACTCCCGCGGTGGACAGCGGCCGGACGATCCTCGTCAACACGGAGAACGGCAGCGGCCCGTGGTACGAGATCGAGTCACCGGTGACCGTGCCGAACCCGGAAGTGAACTACTGCCAGAACTACAGCTCGCCGCTGCTTCCGTCGGCCGACGGCCGCCGGGTCCTGCAGATCGCCACCGACTTCGACGGCACGGTGTGCCGGGCCTACTACGGGACCGGCGGCCTCACCGGCAGCGGAGACGCGGCCGGGATCGCCGACGGCGCGCTCTACCGACTGGTGAACGCCAACAGCGGGCACTGCCTCGACGTCGCCGGTGACTCCCGCTCGGCCGGCGGCAACGTCCAGCAGTGGAGTTGCAACGGCATGGGCCCGCAGGACTGGAGGCTGCGCGCCCGTGACGGCGGCCACTTCACGCTGACCGGCCGAAACAGCGGTCACTGCCTGGATGTGGAGAACGGTTCCGCGGTGCCGGGTACGAACGTCCGGCAGTGGCACTGCAACGGTTTCTCCGCGCAGGACTGGAGGCTGGAGAACGTGGGCCGGGGTTACTACCGGCTGATCGCCCGCTCCAGCGGCCAGTGCCTGGATGTGGCGGAGGGTTCGAGGGAGCCTGGCGGCAACGTGCAGCAGTGGACGTGCAATGGGCTGCAGCCTCAGATCTGGAGACTGCAGCGGGCCTGACCCGTACGGTCCGGCGGCATGCAGCCGAGTCGGCGGAACGCCTCCCCGGTCAGAACCGGGGAGGCGCTTCCCTGCCCGCGCTTGCGCTCCTGCACCCGTCCGCTGCCCCACCCCGTGAACCAGGTTCGGCATGCTCGCTGCCGGATGCCAGGTCGCGCTGGGCCTCGTAGAGGTTTCTTGGGCGTACGACGTCGGTCGTGGCGTACAGCTCGAGGCGTGAGTGCGGGTCGCCCGTGAAGTCGGGGACGTCGACCTGGCCGTACTCGCGCGCCTCGTTGATGCCGACGGTCGCGGACCAGGGAGCGAGGCCGTCGATCTTCATCAGACCGGCGCGGCCGTTCGTCACCCGGATGTTCCAATGGGCGAAGCGGGCCCCGAAGAGCGGACCCGCGGTCGCGTCGCCGCCGTGCCGACCGTTGTTGTTCACGGTGATGTCGGTGCGCACGTTGGCGAAGGGCATACCCCGATGGCTGTCGAAGGTTCCCATGTCCATCGTGCCGCGGGACCAGACGTTGTACGAGGAAAGACCCTCCACATTGATGCCGTGCAGCTGGGTGCCCGCGGGGGCGGGCGTGGTGCGTTCCTCGACGGTGAAGTCCTCGATCAGGTTGTCGTGGGAACCCTCGCGGCAGAAGTACGGGTGGTGGGAGCCGCGCCCTGTCACCTTGGTACGGCGCAGGGTGCACGCCGAGGCGGCGACCAGTCCGAAGCCGTTGTCGACATGGACCACACCGTTGAACCCCCGGTCCAGAAGGTGCGGCTGTTGTGGAAGTTCCGGCACTTCCAAGGTGAGCCCTCCACGCCGGCGCCTGTCAACTCCTCGACGTGCGTGGTCAGTAGGGGGTCCCACTCCGGGCGCACGTCGAGCGGCAGGGGTCGCTCCAAGGTCACCCGCCTGCCCCGCACCCCGGTCGTCTTGTCGTCCCAGACGTAGGACTCGGCACCCGTACCGCCTCCCGTCATGTGTTCGAGGAGTGTGTGGTCCGCGTCGTCGGCCAGGCGCAGCAGGACGAGGTCGCCGAGGCGGAGCCGGAGGTGAGTGTGCGCCACTCGTCGCGCCGGTTGCCGGTCCAGCCCTCGAACGGCCACTCCTTCGCCCTGATGGCGTCGACAAGGGAGTTCCAGAGGGCCTCGGGGGCCAGCCAGATCAGGCCGCCGGCCCAGGACCAGGAGGATTTGTCACCGCCGTAACGGGAACCGTAGGCGCCGATGAGGTCGGTAAGGTTCTGTGTGGCGCGCAGCGTCGTCCGGTCGCTGCCGGCACCGCGCAGGACGACGTTCGAGTGGCCGAGGCGGATCAGGCCGTCGATGCGAAGGGTGCCGGGCGGAAGGACCACCGTGCCACCGCCGGTTCTTCCTGCGACGGCGATGGCACGGTTGATCGCGGGTGCGCAGTCGGTCCTGCCGTCGGCCACCGCACCGAAGCGGCGGACGTCGGCGACCACGGGGCGCCGAGGGAGGCGTGCGGCACCACCGAGGCAGCCGGCCCGACCGATGAACGGAATCAGCGGGTGCGCGTATGGATTGCGAGCGAATTCGCGCCAGACGAGCGGCACTTGGCCGGTAGACGCGCCGGATGCGGCAGAGGTCGCCGGGGCTCCCGTCATGACACCCGCTGCCACGAGCACGGCGCCGCCGAGCAGGCCTCGCCTCGTGTGGTGAGTCAGACCCGCCTCTCTTCGTGCGTTCATATACAAGAACAGCGTTCTGGGTTGGGTCCCCGGGAGCATGCCACGCTCACGCCGTGCGGGGAAACCGCGCGCGCGACGATTGAGTGATCGCCGCGGCTCACGTATGGGAACGGTCGGCCAGTTGCCTCTCTTATCGATAATCGATAGGTTCCTATCGTAGATCGATCGGACTCCACGAGGGGCAGACTGTGAAGAACGCCGACCGAAGCAGCGGCCCCGCGGCCACCGTGTACACCGACGTCCTGGTGGTCGGCGCCGGTCTCGCCGGCCTGCACACCGCGACTCTCCTGGCCCGGCAAGGCCACGACGTACTCCTCGTCGAACGGCGAGCCAGTCTCGCCGGCGCGATTCGCACCACGGGCATCTTCGTCCGGAAGACCCTCGATGACTTCCCGCTGCCCTCCGAGCACCTCGGACCACCGATTCGACGCGTGGTGCTCTATCCCCCAGGCATGCGCAATCCGGTAAGTCTGGTCAGCGCCCGCGACGAGTTCCGCGTGGGTGACATGGCTCCCCTCTACGAAGCGGCCGCCGCGGTCGCGCAGGACGCCGGGGTACGGATGGCGCTGGGCACGCGCTACGCGGGCCGCCAGGGCGACACCTACCAGCTGCTCGGCAGAGAGGTGCGCATGGCGGTCCGCGCGCGCTTCGTCGTCGGCGCCGACGGTGCTCGGTCCGCCGTCGCCCGCGACCTCGCCCTGGATCGCAACCGACGACTGCTGATCGGTGCCGAGGAGGTCTTCGAACTGTCCGGGAGCCACGAGCCGCCGACGTTCCACTGTGTACTCGATCCATCCGTCGCCCCCGGCTACCTCGCCTGGGTCGTCAACGACGGTCGGCACGCACATGTCGGCGTCGCCGGCTACGCAGAGCGCTTTCCGGACGGTCTGCGCCGAGCCATGGAGCGTTTTGCCGCCTCCGCGCCCGGACTGGCCGACGGGGACCGCCCCGCAGCGGTGGAACGGCGAGGAGGCCCCATACCCGTGGGTGGCGTACTGCGTCGGATCAGTTGCCCGGACGGGCTCCTCGTCGGGGACGCCGCAGGCGCCGTTTCTCCGCTCACCGCGGGCGGCCTGGATCCGTGCCTCAGACTGTCGCAGCACGCGGCCGAAGTACTCGACGCCGCGCTGCGGACAGGAAAGAGAGACGTGTTGACCTCCTACGACGGAGCCGCGCTGCGCACCGACTTCCGCGGGAGACTCACACTGCGCAGTGGGTTGGCCCAGGTACGGACACCAGCCGCGGCGAGGGCGGCATTCACTTTGCTGCGCACGCCACTCGGCCGTGCCGCGGCCGGCAGAGTGCTCTTCGGCGACCGGTCCTTCCCCGAACCCGCACGGCGACCGTGAGCAGAAGCGGTCCGAAGGGTCTTCCAGGAGCCGTCATGGCCGGCCGGCCACAGCGGACGCCACCGCGTCGAGGCTCTCCGCCAGGCATCGCCCGGCGTACTGCCGGGTCCAGGACCGCTGTTCGCGGGAGAAGCGCCGGGGCACCACCTCCACCCAGCATGATCGGATACAGGTAGGTGGCTTCATTGCTTCGCGGAGCCGGACTCGGCCGGGGTTGTGCTTCCCCGCCGCGCTTCTCCTTCGACGTAGGGGCGCAGTGTCCTGATGATCTTTGCCTCGTCCATGGCCGCGCGGACCTGGGTCGGGCGGGGCCCGTCGGGGTCGTAGGAGAGCACGGCTGGGCAGGTGGCGGCCCCGTCGACCTCGAAGCTGGTGATCAGTTCGGAGGTCTTCGCTTCGAGCAGCAGGTAGGTGGCGCGAGCTTGCATCAGCCAGACCTGGCCATGGCCACGGTATGTGCATCGAGTGTCCGTGAGACCGGTTTCTTCCACGTACTCGCAAACGATCAGCTGAGCGGTGTGCGGTTCGCTGTCGGGCGGGGTCCAGCGAGGAGGAAGGGTCTTGTAGTCCAGGTGAAAGCGGAGTTCCACTGTGTGTGGGCCCGAACCGGCGTAGGGTTTCGCGTCCTCCGTGTAGACCGTGGGGTGAACCCCCTTCTTGGACGCAGCGGACGCGGGACATGGGTTGGAGGGGAGGACGGGAGAGGCAGGCTCGAACGCCGTCCCGTCCACGATCAGAACGACCATGGTCAGAGCAGGGATGATGACCAAGGGGGCGAGAACCGCCGGTCGTACTCTGAACATTGTCTGCCCTCTTCCCAGTTCTCCGACGACGTGAACCGAGCTCAGTGTCGTTCGGGCAGGTCGCGCTCGGCGGGCGGGGCCACGGAGGGGGTGGGCGCAGCGGCGGTGCGTGCAGACCGCTGGGGCGTCGGCTTCTTCCCGCAGAACGCGGCTTCCAGTGTGCCGCCGAGTGCCGTATTGGCATCGCCGCGGTTGGACGTGTTCGCCATCGCCGACAGGCTGCGACGGCCATCGCGGGTCGAGAAGGCGTACGTGTAGTAGCCCTGCACCGTACCGGTGTGGCCGTAGACCCGCGTACCGCAGGAAAGATCGTATCGGCGCAGACCAAGCCCGTAGAAGCGGGTGTTGGCCGCGTCTGTCGGCGTCACCGTCGTCATGGCGTTCATCATGGCCGGGGACAGGAGCCGACCGCGCATGAGTGCGCTGGTGAAGGTGTTCAGGTCGCCAGGGCTCGAGATGAAGGCGCCCACGATTCTCGGCTTCGACTTCCCGTCCAGCTGGTACGCCTCCGCACTCGGCGCCTTCGAAGTGGCGCTGGCCCCCGTGGTCGCGGCCGTCTGGGTACGGATGGGCCGCCGCCAGCCGCACGCCTCGAACAAGATCGCGCTAGGGGTCATCCTCGGCGGCCTGTCGTTCCTGCTCATGGTGGTGCCCACCTCCGGGCACGACGGCACCGATTACCGGATGGCCGCCTGGTGGATCGTCGGCTCCTACCTGCTGCTCGGTCTGGGCGACGTGCTCCTGGAGACCTCGGGTCTCTCGGCCAGCAGCAAGCTGGCGCCGAAGGCGTTCTCCAGCCAGACCATGGCCCTGTGGTTCCTCTCCCTGGCCCTCGCCAACGGCATCCAGGCCCAGGTGGTGAAGATCTACGACGACGTCTCCCACCCCGTGTACTTCGGCGTCAACGGCGCCATCGCCGTCGTCCTCGGCCTGGTCGTCGTAGCCCTCGCGCCGTGGCTGCGGCGCACGATGCACCCCGTTCACTGACCACCCGGCCCGCCGGAAGGTACCGCCCCATGCAGATCCGCACGGACTACCCGTACGAGACGACCCACGACGACATCCGTATCCCCCTGCCGGACGGCACCCGGCTCTACGCGCGGATCTGGCGACCGGTCACCGACGAGCCGGTACCGGCCCTGCTGGAGTACCTGCCGTACCGCCTCAGCGACTGGACCGCGCCCCGCGACAGCCAGCGCCACCCCTGGTACGCGGGGCACGGCTACGCCTCCGTCCGCGTCGACGTGCGCGGACACGGCAACAGTGACGGCCTGCCGGGCGACGAGTACGACGCCACCGAGCTGGCCGACGGCGTCGCGGTCGTCGAGTGGCTGGCCGCACAGCCCTGGTGCAACGGCAACGTGGGGATGTTCGGCATCTCCTGGGGCGGCTTCAACTCGCTCCAGATCGCCGCGCTCGCCCCCGAACCGCTGAAGGCCGTCGTCACCGTCTGCTCCGCGGACGACCGGTACGACAACGACGTGCACTACATGGGCGGCTCGGTGCTCGGCGTCGACATGCACGCCTGGGCCGCCACCATGCTCGCGTTCGTCTGCCGCCCGCCGGACCCGGAGTACGCCGGTCAGGAGTGGCGGGAGATGTGGTTGCGGCGGCTGGAGGCCGTCGACCCGTTCATCCACACCTGGCTCGGCCACCAGCTCCGCGACGACTACTGGAGGCACGGCAGCGTCTGCGAGGACTACTCCGCGGTCAACGCCGCCGTCCTCGCCGTGGGCGGCTGGCACGACCCGTACCGCGACACCGTTCTGCGGCTCGTGGAGCACCTGCCGAACGATCGGGTGCGGGGGCTGATCGGGCCCTGGTCCCACCAGTATCCGGACCGCGGGCTGCCGCCGGGCCCGCCGATCGGCTTCCTCCAGGAAACGCTGCGCTGGTGGGACCGACACCTGAAGGGGGTGGACAACGGCGTCATGGACGAACCGCTGCTCCGCTCCTGGATCAGCGAGTCGCACCGGCCGGCCACCGTCTACCCCGAACTTCCGGGCCGCTGGGTCGGCGACCCGGCCTGGCCGTCCCCGTACATCGCCCCCACGACGCATGCCCTCGGGGGCGAGCCGGTCGTCGTACGCTCACCGCAGCACACCGGTGTCGACGCCGGGCGGTTCTTCCCCTTCGGCAACGACGCCGACCTGCCGCCCGACCAGCGCGAGGAGGACGCCCGCTCGGCGTGCTTCGAGTTTCCGGTCATCGACGGCCCCATCGAGATCCTCGGGCGTCCCGAGGTGACCCTGCGCCTTCGGATGGACGTACCGTACGGGCAGGCCGTCGCCCGGATCTGCGACGTCGCGCCGGACGGATCCTCGACCTTGGTGACCCGCGGCGCCCTCAACCTGGCCGCGCGCCAGGGCCGGGACCGCAGCGTTCCCTGGCACCCCGGTGCCACGGAGACGGTGACCTTCCAACTCAACGGCATCGGCCACACCTTCCCGGCCGGGCACCGCATCCGGCTCGCCGTCTCCTCCGCCTACTGGCCGTGGATCTGGCCGCAGGCGGGTTCCGACGGCTTCGTCCTGGAACCGGCCGGCTCGGCGCTCGTGCTGCCGGTGCGCGACGCCGGGGAGCACCCCGAGGACACCGGCATCCGCTTCGAGCCGCCCGAGCAGTCCGAGCCGTTGCGCGTCGCGGTGCCGGCGGCACAGGAGGAGGAGCGCCCGGAGCGACTGGTGGTGCGCGACGTGGCCAAGGGCGAGTGGCGGCTGGAGGTGGATCCACGCTACGGCGGGACCCGTGTGTACCCGGACGGCCTGGAGTTCACCGAGGACGCGCTGGAGACCTACACCATCAGGGAGGACGACCCGCTTTCGGCGCGGGCCAGGTCCGACTGGACCGTCCGTATGCACCGGCCGGAGCGTGCGTGGGACGTGCGGGTCGAGACCCGGTCGGAGATCACCTGCGAAGCCGATGACTTCGTCACCTCCAACGAGGTGGTGTGCCGCGACGGCGAGGACATCGTCTTCCAGCGCACCTGGGAGAAGCGTATTCCTCGGGTCGCGCGCTGACCTGTCCGGAGCATGTCGCCGCCGCGTCCATAGCATTTCGCCGCCGACGCCGAAAACTCACTCGCGTAACGCCCGGCGACACGTGAGGATCGGCGACGGGTGTCCAACACGCGCTGGAAGGAACCGACGTGGTCGGCCGGATGGAACTGCGGCAGGTGGACGAGGTGACCCTCGAAGGACTCCTCGCCGTGGCCGTCGAGGACGCGGAGCCCGAGGAGGTCATGCCTCCTGTGGCCGGTCCGCCAGGGTGGACGGCGCTACGGCGGGAAGCCTTCCGGTCGTGGCACCGCGCTCGGCGCCCCGGACTTGCCGGCCCGCTCCGGGAATCCACCTTCGCGATCGTCCACGAGGGGGAGACAGTGGGGTCGGCCCGGCTGGCTGCCCGGGGCAGCCGGGAAGTCCTGGAAACGGGCATGTGGCTCGCCCGTTCCCAACGCGGCCGCGGGATAGGCAGTGCCGCGCTCCGCATCCTCCTCGGCGAAGCCGCCAGGGCCGGTGCGCAGACCGTGGTCGCGGACACCACAGTGCACAACGCAGCCGCGCTCGCGGCGTTGCGCGGCAATGGCGCAACGCTGGCCCCGGGTGAGGGCACCGCCGATGTCCACGCCGAGTTGCGGCCGGGAACGCCGATGCGGGGGCGGTCAGTCGGTGGGCGTCCGGGATGAGCCGCAGGCGGAGCGGTGCCGACCGATGATCCCCTCGACGATTCTCATCAGCCGGTCCCCCGCCTGATCGATGCTTCCGTTCTGTGTGCTGACCTGAGCGCCTTCGAGTACGAAAGTGATCTCGGCCGCGGTCTGTTCGGGGGCGGGCAGCCCGGCCTCGGCGCACAGGCCGACGAGTCTCCGGGTCTGACGGGCCTTGTGCTCCTCGATCACCTGCCGTGCGGGATGGGAGCGGTCGGGCAGTTCGGCGATGGAGTTGATGAACGGGCAGCCCCGGTGCGAGATCCCCGGCAGCCCCTCGGCGATGAAGCGGGCCAGGGCCAGGATCTGGTCTCCGGGCCGGCCGGGGTGTTCGGCCTCGGCCCGGTCGAAGGCCGCCTGGTAGTCCGCGGCGACGATCCGCAACCACTCCGCGACCAGCGCGTCCTTGGTGTCGAAGTGCCGGTAGATCGCCATCTTGGTGGTCTCGGCCCGCTCGGCGATCGCCTGGACGCCCACCCGCCGGATCCCCTCGCTCTGGAAGAGCTCTTCCGCCGCGTCGAGGATGCGCTCCCGAGGCGGCAGTTTCGCCACCCTGCTCGGCCTTCTGCCGGTCGATGCCATGACCACTCCGTGACGTCCTGTCGGTTGCGGGCTCCCCATTCACTACTACGGTACCAGTCCGTTCCATGCGATACTGTTGGGTATCACTAGGTACCCAACGGTACCGTTCCTCTTTCCACCGGGAGTGGCAGTGAGAGTTGCCGAGTACGTGAATTTCGACGCGGTCGGGCTCGCGGAGCTCGTGGCCAAAGGCGAGGTGACCCCCGCCGAACTGACAGCGGCCGCACTCGAGGCGGCGCAAGCGGTCAACGGCCGGATCAACGCCATCGTGGAGACATGGCCGGCCGACAACGAGCCCCGACCGGGCGGTTCACCGCTGGCCGGAGTGCCCTTCCTGATCAAGGACATCGGAGTGTCCATGGCCGGGAGGCGAATGGAGCTGGGCAGCCGTCTCGCGGCCGGCAACATCGCCCGCACCGACTCCTCCCTGATGCTGCGCTTCCGTCACGCCGGCCTCGTGACGTTCGGGCGTACCGCGACTCCGGAGTTGGCCTACAGCATCACGACGGAACCGGAGCTGTACGGTCCGACCCGCAATCCGTGGAGCCCGGAGCGGAGTGCGGGCGGATCCAGCGGGGGCTCGGGCGCGGCTGTCGCTGCCGGGGTGGTCCCGATCGCACACGCCACCGACGCGGCCGGCTCGCTCCGCATACCCGCCGCCTACAACGGCCTCTTCGGGTTGAAGCCCACCCGGGGCCGGGTCTCGATGGGCCCCGACGCCGACGAGGTCTTCAACGGCCTCGCCGTGCACGGCGGCGTCAGCCGTACCGTGCGCGACAGTGCGGCACTGCTGGACCAGATCCGCGGCCCCGAACCGGGTGATCCCTACTTCGCCCAGCAGCCGTCCCGGCCCTACGCGGAGGAAGTCACCCGCGACCCGGGCTCGCTGCGGATCGGTGTCCTCGCCCAGGCATGGGGTGGACGCCGCACCACCACACCGGTGGCCGACGCTCTCGCTCGCACCGTGCGTCTGCTGGAATCCCTCGGCCACCGGGTGGAAGAGGTCGAGGTCGACCTCGGAGCCGGCTGGGAGGAGTTCGTCCTGGCCAACGCCCGTCTGCTGGCGGCGAATCTCGCGGCCTCGGTCGACGGACTGGTTGCCGCCTTCGGCCGGCCCATCGACTCCTCGACCCTCGAGCCGGTCACTCTTGCCGGCTACCACTACGGACAGCGGATCAGTGGCGCCCAGTTCGTCACCGCTCTCACGATCCGGAACCGGGTCGCTCGAAGCCTGGCACGATACTTCGCCACGCACGACATACTGCTCACCCCGACCCTGCCGGAGCTTCCCGTGCCCTTGGGCACCTATGCCGAGGGCGCGGAAGCCCTGGACGGCCTCGGCTGGATCAACCGCCTCAACGACCGCTCGCCGTTCACCATGCCGTTCAATGTGGCGGGCACGCCCGCCATGTCCGTGCCGGTGACGGCCGACGCCGAGACCGGACTCCCGATCGGCATGCAGTTCGCCGCCGGTTACGGGCTCGAAGGCCGCCTCTTCCGCCTCGCCGGACAACTCGAACGGGCAGACCCGTGGTCGGGCCGAACCCCCACCGTGTGGGCGGGGGACCACACGGGCCGCTGAGGAGCAGCACTCCTGAAGCCCCCGTGGAGAGTGCTCCCGCAGCCTTCGCGGCACAGGCCGACGTCCGGCCCTGACCGGCCGACGGCTCGGGGTCGGCGCCTCGGCCTCCATGGACAGTCGCCGACCCGCTGTGATGTGATCCCTCCGGCGGAACGGCCCTGCTTGGCGTGGTCACCGGGCGACCCCCAGGTACACCGCGCGAGGACGGCCGACCCCCACGTGATGTCCTCCGCCGCCCGATCCGCCCATGGGCCCCGCGTCGCCACGGCGAGCGTCCGGGCCCGTCCCCCCAGGCTCGAAAGTTCCGTACACATGCAGAAGACCAAGGCCGCACTCTGGGAATTCCTCCAGGGACTCGGCAAGACGTTCATGCTGCCGGTGGCCCTGCTCGCGTTCTGCGGGATCATGCTGGGCATCGGCTCCTCGCTCTCCAGCGAGGCCGTCACTGACAACGTTGCCTTCCTGAAGGGCGAGGGCTGGCACCTCGTCTTCACATGGATGGCCAACACGGGGCTGGTCGCCTTCACGTTCCTGCCCGTCCTCTTCGCGATGGCGATCCCGCTGGGGCTGGCCCGCGAGGACAAGGGGGTGGCCGCCTTCTCGGGTTTCGTCGGCTTCGCCGCCATGAACCTCGCGGTGAACTTCTACCTCACCGCCAAGGGTGTCGACTTCGAGGACGAGAAGGCGATCAAGCACTACGGCATAGCCGACGTGCTGGGTGTGCAGTCCATCGACACGGGCCTCCTCGGCGCCGTGGCCGTTGGCATCGTTGTCAGCCTTCTCCACCGGCGCTTTCGTACCCAACGGATGCCTGACGCGCTGGCCTTCTTCGGGGGGCTCCGCTTCGTCCCGATCATCTCGGCCCTTGTCCTCAGCGTGCTCGGCCTGCTCATCCCGCTGGTCTGGCCGACCTTCAACGGCTGGATCACCGCCGTGGGCCGCGGCATCGGGCACACCGGTGTGTTCGGGCCGTTCTTCTTCGGCATGGGAGAGGTACTGCTGCGGCCCATCGGGTTGCACCACATCCTCGTGGCGATGTTCCGCTTCACTGACGTCGGTGGTTCCGGAACCGTGTGCGGCGACCAGATCTCCGGCGCCCTGAACATGTTCTACGCCCAACTGGACTGCTCGGCCGCCCCCAACACCGCGGTCACCGATGCCACGCACTTCCTCTCCCAGGGCAAGATGGCGTCCTACCTGGGCGGCCTCCCGGGCGCCGCGCTCGCGATGTACCACTGCGCGAACCGGCGAATGCGCCCGGAGATCAAGGCCCTGCTCGTGTCCGGCGTCGTGGCCTGTGTGGTGGGCGGCATCACGGAGCCGCTGGAGTTCCTGTTCCTCTTCGTCGCCCCGTGGCTCTACGCCATCCACGCGGTTCTCGTCGGACTCGGGTTCCTCACGGCGGCCGTGCTCGGCGTCTTCATCGGGAACACCGACGGCAATGTCATCGACTGGCTCGTCTTCGGAGTACTCCAGGGTTCGACGACCAAGTGGTATCTGGTGCCGTTGATCGCGGCGGTGTGGTTCACCGTGTACTACTTCCTGTTCCGCTGGGCGATCACCCGCTTCAACCTCAAGACCCCTGGTCGCGAGGAGGTCTCGGCACCGGAAGAGCCGGAAGAGAAGGCGCAGGGCCAGGAAGAACAGGCAGAGAAGGACGCCGCCCCGGACAAGGCGGCGGAGCCCCGGCGTGAGCTGATCGCGGGGAAGTACGACGCCGTCGCCATTCTCGACGCGATCGGCGGCGCCGACAACATCCGGTCCCTGGACAACTGCATCACGCGCCTGCGCATGACGGTCCAGGACGCCGAACAGGTCGACGAGGCACGGCTGAAGAGGCTGGGGGCCGTCGGGGTCATCAAGCTCGACGGCCACAACGTCCAGGTCGTCATCGGCCCGCAGGTCCAGTCGGTGAAGGACGCCATCGCCACGATGATCCCGGTGGGCTGACCATGACGCTCTACGACTTCGACACCCCGGTGGACCGGCACGGCACCTGGTGCACGCAGTGGGACTACGTCCAGGACCGCTTCGGCGTGCCGGATCTGCTGCCTTTCACGATCTCCGACATGGACTTCGAGACCGCCCCGGAGATCATGGCGGCGCTCCGCGGACGCCTGGAGCACGGGGTCCTCGGCTACTCGCGCTGGCGCCAGGCCGACTTCCTCTCCGCGATCGTCCACTGGTACGCGTCGCGGCACGCCACGGACGTGGATCCCGAGTCGGTCGTCTACGCGCCCTCCGTCGTCTACCAGGTCTCGCAGTTGCTGCGCCTGTGGTCGCGACCCGGTGACGGCGTTGTCGCCCACACGCCCATGTACGACGCGTTCCCGAAGACGGTGGCGGCCCACGGACGTCGGCTCCTGAGGTGCCCGCTGCACGACTGGGTGGAGTTCGAGCGGCTCCTGGCGCTCCCCGACACGGCCGTGCTGCTGCTGTGCTCGCCGCACAATCCCACGGGCAGGGTGTGGTCCGCGGACGAGCTGGACCGGATGGCCCGGCTGTGCGCACGGTACGACGTGGCGGTCATCAGCGACGAGATCCACTCCGACCTGGCGTACGGCCCGCACGTCCACCGCCCCTGGGCCCGGCACGGCGGCGACGACCGCTGGGCTGTGCTCACCTCGGCTTCCAAGTCGTTCAACATCCCTGCTCTGACCGGCAGTTACGGGATCATCGGCGATCCCGCGACACGTGATGCCTACCTGCGGCAGCTCAAGGACGCGGACGGTCTCTCCTCCCCCGCGGTGCTGTCGCTGGTCGGCCACATCGCCGCGTACCGCAAGGGAGCGCCCTGGCTGGACGCCTTGCGCACGTACCTCGCGGACAATCTCGCGATGGTCGCCGACCGTCTTCACGACGCGTTTCCGCAACTCGACTGGGAACCCCCACAGGCCGGGTACCTGGCCTGGATCGATCTGCGGCCCCTCGGCGTCGACGACGACGCGCTTCAGCACGAACTCGTCGAGGTGGAGAAGGTGGCCATCATGCCGGGGGCCACGTACGGCTGCCCCGGGCGGGTGCGGGTCAACGTCGGGTGCCCCCGGTCCAAGGCGGAGGCGGGTGTCGAGGCCCTGGTGCGGGCGCTGCGCCGGATCCGTGGGGCGGAGGGGGGTGCCACGAACTCATCGAGCGCCGCCGATGCAGTCGCGCACCAGGCTGCCCGCCCCTCCCGCCCCTCCCGCCGATCCGAGGCGTAACGTCCGGCCGCATGGAACCACTGCCTCACCCACAGCCCGCTCCCGGCACCGCCCGACGCCGCGCCCGTGACCTCGGCATCATCATCGGCCCCGCCGCCACCGGGCCTTTCAACGCGATCACCGACGTGCCGGGGGTCCGCGTCGGGCACACCACCGTTCGCCGCCCGCCAGACGTGCACAGCGGAGTCACAGCCGTCGTGCCCGACCTCGTCAGCCCGCACGCCCCCGTGCCGGCCGGGGTGTTCACCGGCAACGGCTACGGCAAACTCATCGGCACCACCCAGCTCTCCGAACTGGGCACGCTGGAGACCCCGGTCCTGCTCACCTCCACCCTGTCGGCCTTCCGCGTCGCCGACGCCCTCGTCGGCTGGATGCTCCAGCGGCCCGAATGCGAAGGGGTGCAGAGCCTCAACCCCGTGGTGGGCGAGTGCAACGACGGCCTCCTGTCCGACATTCGCGCCCGGCCCGTCCACGAGGAGCACGTTCGGGCGGCCCTCGACGAGGCGTCCGGCGGGCCGGTGGCCGAGGGCTGCGTCGGCGCGGGGACCGGCACCGTCGCACTGGGGTTCAAGGCCGGTATCGGAACCGCCTCGCGTACCCCGGAGCTGGCCGGCGGCGGCTGCACGGTCGGCGTCCTGGTGCAGGCGAACTTCGGCGGCACGCTGCGGGTGCTCGGCCGCACCCTCACCCCGCGGTCCGTGGGCGTCGGGGCCGGAGCCCCTATCCCGGCGGACACCGGCTCGTGCATGATCGTGGTGGCCACGGACGCCCCGCTCGACGCCCGGCAACTCACTCGCGTCGCACGGCGTGCGGTGTTCGCCCTGGCCCGCACCGGCGCGGCCTACTGCCACGGCAGCGGCGACTACGCCATCGCGTTCAGTACGCGACCGGACGGCGCCCCGGTGGCGGACGCCGGACTCGGCCCGCTGTTCGAAGCCGTCCTCGACGCGGTCGAGGAAGCGGTGCTCAACTCCTTGCTCGCGGCGACCACGACCACCGGCTTCGGCGGTCGGACCGTACCCGCGCTTCCGGCAGACCCGCTGCTCGCCGCCGCCGACTGAACACTCGAGAAAGACAGGGAAGACGACCACGCGGATTCACCACGTCGACCACGAACTCGTCGAGGCGGCGGCCCACGTCGCGCGTACTCGCTGCCGGGGCGACAACCACACCATGGCGGCCGCGGCCCGCGCCCGGGACGGTCGGATCGTCACCACGGTGAACGCCTACCACTTCACCGGCGGCCCGTGCGCCGAACTGGTTGTCATCAGAGCCGCCGCCGGTCAGGGCGCCTACGAGCCGGCCACGATCGTCGCCGTCGGAGACCGCGACCGGGGGGTGGTTCCGCCCTGCGGCCGGTGCCGGCAGGTTCTTCTCGACTACTTCCCCGTAGTGCGTGCCGCGCAACGCGAGCCTCCACCCCGGTCGGTGACGGGGGTGGCTGAGTGGTCGGAGGCGGCGCTAGCCCCGGGCCCGGATCATCGACAGAAGCAGCCCGTGCGTCTCGGCGTCCGCGGCCGCCACGAGTCCGCGGCCCGCCCGCCCGACCGGGGCGCCGTCGACTCCGGTGACGACGCAGCCGGCGGCCTGGCACAGAGCGATGCCGGCGGCGAAGTGCACGCTGACGGCCAGGTCGCCGCCGTCGGTGACATATGCGGCGCGCTTTCCGGCCGCGACCCAGGCCAGAGCCAGCGTCGTGGACACGACGCGCGGCCGGAACCGCTCGACGAACCCGGGGTGAGCGAGCAGGTCCACTGCCCGGAAGCCAGGCGCACTCGGGAAGGGCGGATCCAGGTTGACGTCGACCAATCGGGTGGCCGCCGTGGGTGACAGCACCGCGTCCTCCCCGTCGCGTCGAATCCGAGCGGTGTCACCGTCGGTGAAGTAGACCTCGCCGCTGAACGGATCGGCCACCGCCGCCGGACCGTTGCGCAGGGCCACGTTGACGGCCACCAGCGGGTTGCCGGCCGCGTAGTTGAGGGTGCCGCACAAGGGATCCACCAACCACTGCCGCACCGCGTCGGCATGCCCCCGCTGCCCGCCCTCCTCGCCGAGCACCGCGTCGCCGGGCCGAGCCGCACGGATGACCCGGAGGATCGCCTCCTCGGCCGCCACATCGGCGTCGGTGGCGAAGTCCCCGGCACCCTTGTCGAGGCGCGTCAGCCGCTGCCCGTACCTGGCGAGCACGACGTCCGCGCCGGCACACGCGGCGGCTGTCGCGACATCGACGTCGTCAAGGATCGCAGGTGACTTGATCACGACGTGCAGAGTACCGGACGGCACAATGTGTATCCTCCACATGATATGCACCATGCGCGACGAGGGGCGGCGACCGGGACATGAGCGAGCAAGAGCGCCGGCTCAGTGATCTGGAACGGGAACTGACGCTGCTGTCCCGGCACTTCGTCGCTTCGCGAGGGCCCCGCATCGGTCAGAGCCTGGATCGCTCGGCCTACGTTCTGCTGACGCGACTGGAAAGCGGTGAACCACCCACGCTCAAGGAACTGGCGCACACCTTCCAGGTGGACGTCTCCACCATCAACCGCCAGGTCAGCGCCATGCTCCGCAACGGTCTCGTAGAGCGCATCCCCGACCCGGACGGCGGGATGGCACGCAAGTTCCGGCCCACCGTACTCGGCCTGGAACGCCTGGAAGCGGACCGGGCCATCAGCCGCGCGGGTACCTCACGGCTCATCGAGGCGTCCGGATGGGCGGGCGAACAGACCCAGCGGTTCCTCGATCTGCTGATCGAACTCAATCAGGGCATCGAGCATCTGGAGGGACTCGCGTGGTCCCGTACAAGCGGCGGTACCCTGCCCTCCTCCACCGACGTGTAACCCCGGAACCGTGTCGCGGCCGTTCGCCCGGAACGGCATCGCCGGGTGTGCCGGTAATGAGCAGGTGGCGTTGGGCTGCGACGAGTCGTCCACGCACCCGACAGTCGCCGGCCTCGGCTCAACCACGGATCGGTCCGGCTCGGTTCCACACGCCCCGACCGGCACGACCAGGCTCGGACACGTCGCATCGCGGATCCGGCGGCGGGTTCCGTTAGCAACCGCATCGCCTGTCCCGGAAACGCTGCCGTGCCACACCCTTGACACGGTCACGCCGAGCGCTTGTATGGTCTAGTCCAACAGAACTCGCCGCTCCGTTTGCGGAGTTGACCCCTGCCAGGGCTCATACTCCTCCGCCACTGCGGTGAGTGCGCGTCACCTTCCGCCTCCTGGCCCCACCCACGAGAGGCCGGACTCGGCGTGCGCGGTCACCCCACATATGACTGCGCGTTGCCGTGGAGCGGCCTGATGTGAAGGAGTTCCACATGCACACCAACCGGAAGACCGCTGCGCTGATCGGCGCGGCCCTCGCCCCTGTCATCGCCGTCAGCCTCCCCGCCTCCTCGGCGAGCGCGCACGGCTACATCTCCGATCCGCCCAGCCGCCAGGCCCAGTGCGCCGCGGGCACGGTGTCCTGCGGGGACATCAAGTACGAGCCGCAGAGCGTCGAAGGCCCCAAGGGCCTGACCAGCTGCAGTGGCGGCAACAGTCGCTTCGCGGAGTTGGACGACGACAGCAAGGGCTGGGCCGTCACTCCGGTGCCGAAGAACGCGACGTTCTCGTGGAAACTCACCGCGCAGCACGCCACCAGCACGTGGGAGTACTACGCCGGCGGCCGGCGTATCGCGCTGTTCGACGACGGTGGCGCAAAGCCCGGCGCAGTGGTGAACCACCAGGTCGACTTCGGTGGCCTCAGCGGCCAGCAGAAGGTTCTCGCCGTGTGGAACGTCGCCGACACCGACAACGCGTTCTACGCCTGCATCGACGTCAACGTCGGCGGCTGACAGATCGACTGGAGGGGAGCCCGGAGCGACCGCCATCCCTCGTGGGTGCTCGCGGTCGCTTCCCTCCTCCTTCTCTCACACGCCGTACTCTCACCGAGCAGGAGTCGAACATCGTGCAGCCCCGCAAACTCGCACTGCTGGCCGCCACCGGCGCGGCCGCCGCCCTGTGCACCCTGACACTGGCCCCGACGGCCGTCGCCCAGAAGCCCGGCACGACCGGCACACCCGACGCACAGTCCGCCGCCGCCGAATTCGTCGTCAGCGAGGCCCAGTTCAACGAGATGTTCCCCAACCGGAACACCTTCTATACCTACAGTGGCCTCACCGCCGCACTCAGCGCCTACCCGGGGTTCACGAACACCGGCAGCGACACGGTGAAGAAGCAGGAGGCCGCCGCCTTCCTCGCCAACGTCAGCCACGAAACCGGCGGACTCGTGCACGTCGTCGAACAGAACACCGCCAACTACCCGCACTACTGCGACGCCACGCAGCCGTACGGCTGCCCGGCCGGCAACGACAAGTACTACGGACGCGGGCCCGTCCAGCTCAGCTGGAACTTCAACTACAAGGCTGCCGGGGACGCCCTCGGCATCGACCTGCTCAACAATCCCGACATGGTCCAGAACGACGCGTCCGTGGCCTGGAAGACGGGCCTGTGGTACTGGAACACCCAGACCGGTCCCGGCACCATGACACCCCACGACGCCATGGTCAACGGCGCCGGATTCGGGGAGACCATACGCGCCATCAACGGCAGCATCGAGTGCGACGGCGGCAACCCCGCACAGGTCCAGAGCCGGATCGACAACTACCAGCGCTTCTCGCAGCTGCTCGACGTCGAGCCCGGCAGCAATCTCAGCTGCTAGGCGGCCAGTGTGAGGCTCGCCTTCGAGGCGTTGCCGGTGGGTCGGCCGTGCACCGAGGGGCTCGCTGCCCTGCACGGGCGACCCAGCGGCACTTCCCGAGGGCCTGACCGGGAGTGGTGAGACGGGACCCGCCACAGGTCGCGGAGCAACGCGATCTCGTTCCCTGTGTTGGATGGACGAACTCGACGTCGGCCCCCACGAAGCGCGCGGGCACCCGAAGCCTCGCGCCACCTAGCCGACGAGGGCCTGTGTGATCTGCCGCGTGGTCTGCGCGGCGACCCTGGCGTTGACGGCGGCGTAGGAGGCGTACGCGTTCAGGCCCGTGGCCAGGGCCCATCCGCGCCCCCGGGTCCAGGTGGCGTCGTCCACGCCGAGCGCGGCGCGGAAGGCGGCTCGCGACGCCGCCGACATCAGAGTGAAGGCGATGGTCAGGTCGCGAGCCGGGTCGCCGATGCCGAACTCGCCGAAGTCGATGACCGCGCTGAGGCGGCCGTCGACGGTCAGCAGGTTGCCCGTGTGGAAGTCGCCGTGGAAGCAGACCGGAGGGCGGTCCCAGCCGGGGGCGCTGAGCGCCGCGTCCCACAGCTCGGTCATGGCCGCCGTGTCGAACACGTCGCCGACCTCCGCGATGGCGGCGCGCGTCGCCTCGTCCCGAGCGGCCAGCGGCCGGACGGTGAGGTCCTCGCCGGCGCCGAGGCCCGAGGCAGCCCCGGGGGCGAACCGTTGAAGTGCGGTCAGGAAGTCGGCCAGTTCGCGGGCGGCCTCTGACGAGTCGGCGAGGGTCTCGACCGTGGCCACCTCGCCGTCGAGCCAGCGGGTGACCGCCCACGGCCACGGATAGCCGAGATCGGGTTCTCCCACCGCGACCGGGACCGGGACGGCCAGCGGAAGGTGCGGGGCTAGTCGGGGCAGCCACTCGAGTTCCTTCCGGGCCTGCCCGATTGCGCCGGCATGGCGCGGCAGCCGGACGGTCAGCTCCTCGCCCAGCCGGTGGATCACATGGTCCGAGCCGGCTTGTTCGATCGGCTGGAGGGGCAGCTCCGCCCATTGCGGGAACTGCCGGTCGACCAGGCGCCCGACCAGGGAGGTGTCGATCGAGGGGCGGTCCGGAGTTCGCTCGGTAGCCAAAGACAGCTCCTGGGGTCGGGCCGCTGTGCGCGGCGGGCGGTCGGGGCCATCACAGTGCGTCGTGCGCTCGTCTGTCGACTGCTTTTCCGCACCGCGCGCCCGGATCACAGCCATCTTGCCGAGCCTCTCCAGGAGCCGTTGTCACATCCCTTGATGCGGTGTGCAGGGCATGCATAGGATCGTCGAGAAGGTGATTGAATCGTTTCAGTCTGTGTTTCAGTCTGCCGCTTCAACCAGACAACCAGGCCGTTTCAACCAGTCCGTTTCCAGACAGTCGGCGCGGTCCGGGCGCACGGTTCGTCCGAGCTCCGCCGGCACGGCGAGCAAAGGCGGATACACATGAGCGAAGGCACGACTGAGGGCTGGAACCGCAGGGTCTTTCTTCGCGGCACGGTGGCGACCGCGGGCGTCGGCATCACCGCGCTGTCCACCGGCGCCGCGGCCGCGGCCCCGATGCCGACCACGGCGACGACCGGCGACCGGCAGGAAAGGGAGTCCGGGCTCCGCGTCGTTCGCACCAGTGTCGAGTACGCCGAGAACCTGCTCGGCACGGACGTGGAACGCCCCCGCCTGTCATGGGAACTGGCAGCCCCCGGACGCGGTGTCAGGCAGGCCGCCTACCACATTCGGGTCACGAGGGAGTCCGATGGCCCGGGCCGGCGTACCCACACGGTGTGGGACTCGGGCAGAGTCACCTCGGACCGCAGCGTCGGCGTCCCCTACGGTGGACCCGCGCTGCTCCCCCGCACCCGCTACCACTGGCGGGTCCGCGTCTGGGACGCCGAGGGGCGCCGCTCCCGCTGGAGCGAGGCCCGCTGGTGGGAGACGACCCTCCCGGCCGACGGATGGCGGGCCGGCTGGATCGGCGCGGAGGAGCCACCCGAGCCGCCCTCCCTCGCCGGCGCCTCATGGATCTGGTCCCCCGGCGCGACCTCCTCGGACGCCCCGGAGGGCACCCGCTGGTTCCGCGCCACACTCACCCTGCCCGATGGGTCCGTGGTGAAGCGTGCCGTCGTGACCGCCACGGCCGACGACGACTTCACCCTCTACGCAGCAGGGCAGCAGGTGTTGCAGGCGCCGCAGCAGGCCGACGGCTGGCGCACCGGCCGCACCGCGGACGTCACGGAACTGACGCGCTCCGCCGGCGACGAGGTCCTGATCGCCGCCCTCGCCACCAACCGGCCGGGAGCGAGCGTGAATCCCGGTGGGCTGCTCGTCCGTTTCCTCGTCGAGACCGAGGACGGACGCACCCACGAACTCCACACCGGCAACGGCTGGCGCACCACCGACGACGCGCGAGAGGGCTGGGAGCGGCCCGGGTTCGACGACAGCGGCTGGGATCCGGCCGCCGTCCTGGCCCCGTACGGCCAGGGGCCCTGGGGCAGCGATGTCACCGTCGCCACCCCCGAACCGCCCGCCCCGCTGCTGCGCCGCTCCTTCACCGTACGCGGACGCGTCACGCGCGCACGCCTCCATATCAGCGGACTCGCCTACTACGAGGCGGAGATCAACGGCAGCCGTGTCGGTACACAGGTCCTCGACCCGGGCTTCACGGACTACGAGGAGACCGTGCTGTACGCCGTCCACGATGTGACAGACCTGCTGAAGCGCGGTGACAACGCCATCGGGGTCACCCTCGGACGCGGCTTCTACGGCATGACCACACCCAACGTCTGGAACTGGCACCGCGCTCCCTGGCACGGTGAGCCCCGGCTCCTCGCCCAGCTGGAGATCGACCATCCGGACGGAACCCGTACCACCATCGCCTCCGACGACAAGTGGCGCATCACCGAGGGACCGACCCTGTCCAACTCCCTGTACGCCGGCGAGACCTACGACGCCCGGCGGGCGCCCGGCGGCTGGAGCCGACCCGGGTTCGACGACTCGGGGTGGCGATCTGCCCGCGTGCGTGAGGCACCCAGCGGCGTTCTGCGTGCGCAGCCGCACGATCCGATCGAGGTCATCGACACGGTCCGCCCTGCCGCGATAACCGAACCACGCCCCGGCGTCCACCTCGTGGACATGGGCCGCACCATGGCCGGCTGGACCCGCCTCACCGTGCGCCGAGCCGCCGAGGGCGCGGTCGTCCGGCTCGTCCACGGCGAGAAACTGAAGGACGACGGCAGCGTGCACGCCGAGACGGGGCACGTCCCGGGCCGCTTCCAGACCGACGAGTACGTGAGCGCGGGGCGGGACGAGGAGGTCTGGGAACCCCGCTTCTCCTACAAGGGCTTCCGGTACGTCGAGGTCCACGGCCTGCCGACGCGTCCGGACCCGGAACAGGTGCTGGGACGCCTGGTCCACTCCCGGGTGGACGAGGTCAGCTCCTTCTCCTGTTCCGAGCCGTTCTACGAGTGGCTGGACAAGGCCATGCGCCGCACCGTGCTGAACAACCTGCACGGCATCCCCACCGACACCCCGATGTACGAGAAGAACGGCTGGACCGGCGACGCGCAGCTCGGCGCCCCCACCATGACGTACGCCTTCGGGATGCACCGCTTCTTCTCCAAGTGGCTCGGCGACCTCTCCGACAGCCAGACCGGCGAGGGGCAGCTCCCGGTGATCGTGCCGAGCGGGGGTTGGGGCTATGGCGATCTCGGGCCGTCCCCCGAGTGGACGACCGTCTATCCCTTCGTCGTCCGCGAGATGTACCGGGTGTACGGAGACGAGCGGGCGGCCCGCGAGCACTGGGAGACCCTCACCCGCTACCTGGACTGGGAGCTGGAGCGCCTGCGGGACGGCCTGGCCGTCACCGCGCTCGGCGACTACCTGGCTCCCGGATACGGCGGCAATCCGCCCGAGGACACCCGGCTGACCGCCACGGCCTACCTGTACCAGGCGCTGCTGCACACGGCGGAGCTCGGTGAGGAGCTCTCCGGCCTGCCCGGCGACAACGATGTCCCCCGTCGCTACCGGGCCGCCGCCGAGAGTCTGCGGAGCGCGTTCAACGCGGCGTTCCTCGGCCCGGAGGGTCATTACCGCACGGCCAAGGATCCCGGGTACCGGCAGACGTCCAACGCGATTCCGCTCGCGTTCGGCCTGGTGCCACCGGGTGCCAGGGCAACGGTGCTGGACAGCCTGGTGGCGGACATCGAGGAGCGCGGGGACCACCTGAACACGGGAGCCCTGGGCACGAGCGTGCTGCTGCGGGTGCTGTGCGCACACGGCCGCCCGGACGTCGCGCATGCCGTGGCCACCCAGCGCACCTACCCGGGCTGGGGCCACTGGCACGACAACGGCGCGGACACCATGTGGGAGATGTGGCCGCTGGACTCCCGCTCCCGCGACCACTACTTCCAGGGCACCGTCACCCAGTGGCTGTACGAGAACGTGGCCGGACTGCGGCCGGGCGACGCGGGATACCGCACCTTCAGCGTCCGCCCGGACGCCCGCACGGGCGTGGACTGGGCGCGCACCTCGATCCGCACCGTGCGCGGAGAAGCGGCCGTGGCATGGTCCCGGGTCTGCCGGCAGCTTCGACTGACGGTCCGGGTGCCGGTGGGGTCGGAGGCGGAGGTCCACGTCCCGGTGGCCGAGGGGGCGCACGCGGCCGACCCCGACGGCGCGGAGTTCCTGCGGGCGGTGCCCGGCTTCCGTATCCACCGAGTCGGCCACGGCACCTGGGAGTTCAGCGGCACCGCGTGACCCGGCGTCCGACGTTCGGCGTTCGGCGTTCGGCGTTCGGCGTTCGGCGTTCGGCGTTCGGCGTCCGCACATGACACGTGGGTGGGCCCAGGGTGGGCGGGTGCGTCCCGCCCTGGGCCGTGCCCCGCAGCCGTCGGCCACCGCCGCCCGGTCACGAGGCCGGCGCTCGGCCGTCGACGTACGTCGCCACCACCTCGATGTCCCCGATGCGTGAGGGGTCGACGCGCCGGGGGTCGTCGCCGAGCACGACGAGGTCGGCGCGCTTGCCCGGGGCGAGGCTGCCCAGGTCGTCCTCCCAGTGGCAGGCGAAGGCACCGGCGACCGTGTAGGAGCGCAGGGCCTCCTCGACGGTGATGCCCTCGTCGGGGCCGATCGTCCGGCCCGATCCGGAGGAGCGCTCGACCATGAACTGGACGGCCCGCAGCGGGGATCCGTCCGTGACGGGGCGGTCGGAGCTGCCCACCAGCGTGATCCCGTGGTCCAGGAACGCCCTGCCCCGGTAGAGCCACTCCGCCCGGGTCTCGCCCATGATCTCCGCGTAGTCGTCGCCGAAGTAGCGCAGGAAGTTGGGCTGTACGACCGCGCTGACGCCGAGCTGCGCGAAGCGCGGGAGCTGGTCGGGGCGGATCAGGCCGGCGTGCTCGATGCGGTGCCGGGCGCCGGGGCGCGGCAGGAGTCGCTGGGCCCGCTCCAGGGCGTCCAGGGCGACGTCGGCCGCGCGGTCGCCGATCGCGTGGACGGCGAGCTGCCACCCGGCGAGGTGGCCGTCCACGATCGTGTCCGCGAGCACGTCCGGGTCGTCCTGCAACTGGCCGGCGTGGTCCAGCCCTTCGTACGGGCTGGTGAGCGCGGCGGTCCGGGCCATCATGCCGCCGTCGGTGAAGACCTTCAGCGCGCCCACGGACAGCCGGTCGTCGCCGAACCCGGTGCGCAGGCCGAGGTCGAGGGCTCTGGGAATGCCGTCGGCTTCGTGGGCGGCGACGGGGTGCAGCCGGTCCGCGGACACCATGAGCTGCACGTGCAGCGGCAACAGGGACTTCTCACGGGCGAGTTGGTACGCGCCCAGCTCGACGGGGCTGTGACCCAGGAGAGTGCCGCCGATACCGGCTTCGGCGCAGGCGGTGACCCCCTCGGCCAGGCAGGTGCGGGCGGCCCGTCCGATCGCCTGGGTCAACTCCTCCTGGGAGTACGGCAGGCGCAGCGCGCGGGCCGCGCCCATGGCGCCCTCGGCGAGGAAGCCGTTGTCGTGCGGGATGTCGGTGGGCAGCAGGTCGAGAACGGCGGAGTTGACGATGCAGCCGTGCCCGGAGTCGTGCGTCACGTACAGCTTGTGTCCGTGGCTGACCTGGTCCAGGTCGGCGGCGGTCAGGTGGCGGTCCAGGGCCCGCTGGTCGTAGCCGGCGATGCTCACCCAGGCGCCGGGCGAGCCCTTCCGGGTGACGGCCTGTTCCACGACGGCGAGCACGTCGTCGATCCGCGTACGGCCCGCGATGCTCGGGGTGTTCTGTTTGAGCCCGGTCCAGGCCAGGTGGACGTGGGCGTCGATGAACCCGGGCAGCACGATGGCGCCCTGGAGGTCGACCACCTCACGCGCGGGCAGGGAGGTCACGGCCGCGTCCAGGCCGACGATCCGGCCCCGCCAGATACCCAGGTCGTGGGCGACGGGGTGGTCGGGGTCCATGGTGAGGAAGCGGGCGTTCGTCAGTCTGGTGCAGAGCATCGGGCGTCAGGCGTCCATGGACTCGACGAGGGAACGGGGGCGCAGGTCTTTCCAGTTGGCCTCGACGAACTCCAGGCAGGAGGCCCGGCTGTTCTCCTCGAAGGCGATCGTCCACCCTCCGGGCACCTCCGCGAAGGACGGCCAGAGCGAGTGCTGGCCCTCGTCGTTCACGAGGACGAGGAAACGGCCGTCGGCGTCGTCGAAGGGGTTGGTGCTCATCTGCGGTGCCTCCCGATGAATTAGGTTAGGCTCGCCTAATGGGAAATGAGCTTAGCCTTCTCACTTTCCGCTCCACAAGGAGACGTTGATGAGCCTGGTGACTTCCGGGGAAGACACCTTCGCCGCGTTCGGGCTGGCCGGCAGGCCCGGCTCCGAAGCGTTCTGGGCGAGTGCGGGGACACCCGCGTCGGTGGCCGACGGCGACGGTTGGGTGACCCTGTTCCTGCGGCGCGGGTCCGGGGCGGCGAGCATCGGGTTCGAGAGCTGGTCGGAGCCGGTTCCCCTGCGCCGGTGGGGCGACACCGACTGCTGGTACGCCGAGGTGCGGATGCCGGCGCGGCTGCGGGTCACGTACCAGTTCCTCGTCGGCGACGCGGCGTACGCCGACCCGTTCAACCCGGTCGGTGCGGGCGGTGACCGGTCCATCACCGCGACCCCGGACGCGCCGCCCCAGCCGCACTGGCCGGCGGTCGCCGCCACCGACGTACTGCCCCTCCCCCGCACCCGGCTGCGCTGGGCCGGGGGGCGGCTCGGCGGGCGGCGTACCGTGCGCGTGCACCCGGCGGGCGGCGGTGGGCCCGTGGTCCTGCTGCTCGACGGGGACGACTGGCTGTACCTGCACCCCGCGACGGCCGCGTTCGACTCGGCCGTCGCCAGTGGCGAGCTGCCGCCGGTCACACTCGTCTTCCTTCCGGTCAGGGACAGGGCGGGCGAGCTCGGGTGCCGGCCCGAACTGTGGGAGGCGGTCCGGGACGAGTTGCTGCCGCTGGTCGCGGAGTCCGGCGTACCCGCCGACCCTGACCGGCTGGTGGTCGCGGGGCAGAGCCTCGGCGGGCTGAGCGCGCTGTACGCGGCGCTGGAGTTCCCGGACCTGGTGTCCCGCGTCGCCTGCCAGTCGGCGTCGTTGTGGTGGACGCCCGACGCGCAGAATCTGGCGGACCCGTTGGGCGGTCCGGTCGGCGGTGCCGTCGCCGCGCGCCTGCGGGGGCGGCCCGACCTGTCAGGTCTGCGGGTCGCGTTCGACGTGGGGGAACACGAGACGCGGATGCTCGCCCACTGCGCCCTGGTGGAGACACTGACCGAACAGGCCGGTGCGACCGTGCGGGTCTCGCGGTCGGCGTCGCACCACGACCGGGCGGGCTGGCGGCACGCCCTGCTCCGCGATGTCGCCTGGGCTCTCGCCTAGGGGGCGTCGTTCGGATCACCGGGCCACTGCCTTGCAGTAGTCCTCGTCGGTCGCGAGGAGGTTGCGGTGCGTGTCCTCGGCGGTGATGACACCGTCGTCCAGGACCAGGACGCGGTCGGCGGCGTCCAGGAGGGCGGGGCTGCTGGTGAGCACGACGGTGGTGCGGCCCCGGCGCAGCTTCGCGACGTTGCGCGCGATGAGCTGCTCCGTGACCGCGTCGACGGCCGTCGTCGGGTCGCGCAGCACGAGGACGTCGGTGTCCGCGGCGAGGGCGCGGGCCAGGGACAGCCGTTGGCGCTGCCCGCCGGAGAGGTTCGCGCCGCGGTCGCGGACGGGATAGTCGAGCCCTTCGCGGTGCAGGGCGACGACGTCGGTCAGCATGGACGCCTCGACGGCCTCGGGGACCGTCCGGCTGGTGCCCGACGGGTCGATGTTCGTGCGGAGCGTGCCCGCGAAGATCTCCCCGTCGTACGGGTTCACCAGCATGTGCTCACGGACCGCCTCGGTCGACAGGTCCGCGAGGTCCCGGCCGCCGACCCGCACCGCTCCCTCGTACGCGTCGGGCGGGACGTGCAGGGCCAGGATCGAGGCGAGGTCGGCCGCCGCGCGCGGCTGGTAGGCGGCGACGGCCACGAACTCGCCGGCGGTCACCTGGAACCTCACCTTGCGCAGGGCTCCGTGGCGCACGCAGTCGACTTCGAGGTCCCGGCCCGCGGCCGGGCGCTCCGGCCCCGGGGTCGTCACCGGGGGCGCGGCCAGGACCAGCGCCATCCGCTCGGCCGAAGCTCGCGCGATCATCACGTACTTCGGCATCTCCGAGAACAGCTTGAGCGGTTCCATGATGAACTGCGCTAGTTGTACTGCCCAGCCAGGTTGGTCGAGTTTGTGCGACGACACGGTCTGAATCTGTAGGACGGCGAAGGCCTCCGGTTGTGGAGTGGAGCTG
>NZ_JBHJRX010000034.1:0-50813 GCF_042268605.1 Streptomyces sp. NPDC056296
CCTGCGAGACTCCGGTCGGAGTCTCGCAGGCCGCCTCCTGTCGTGTCCGGGTGGTGCGGCTACCTCTGGTCGACCGGCAGGGCCAGGTCGGTGACCTGGTACTTCTTCGGGAACGCACCCATGTCCGTGGCCTTGCCGGTCAGGACGTCCACCCCGTACAGGCGGTAGGTGCCTGCCGAGCCGATGGCGGCGAACCCGTGGTTCATGCCGGTGGCCGGGCTGTAGTAGATGTCGAAGCCGGCGTCCAGGCGGGCGTCGACACCGAGGTTGCCGGTGGGAGCGAGGGTTCCGGCGTTGGCCGGGGACTGCAGAGAGATCCGGTCGGCCGTCGTGTCGAGGTCGAACAGGGTCGTCGCGGTCGCCGCGCTGAGGTCGTTGTTGGTGTAGGCGGCGCCGGTGACCCCCATGGCGGTGGACGGCGGGGTCGTGGGGTTGGTGAGGGTGCCGTCGACGGTGGTGGTTCGAGGGGCCGCCGGGTCGTCGATGTTGTGCCGCAGGTTCTGCCCCGTGTCGGAGATGACCCGCAGCCGGTTCGCGGCCGGGTTGAAGTCCACACCGAAGGCGGTGCCGGAGAGCGCGACCGTCAGCTGGGAGACCTTCGTCGCCTTCGCGTTCATGGTGTTGAGGGTGTAGATGCCCCCCTCGTCACCGACGCCGTACAGCCTCTCGTTCTGCACCCGGAAGTCGATTCCCACGATGCTGGTGTCCCCGGACAACCCGGAGACCTTACCCAGTGACCAGGTCTTGGCCGGCTTGTCGACGTGGAACTCGACCAGACGCTGGTCGCTGGTGAGACCGATCGCGGTCAGCCCTTTGTGCTGGGACGCGGCCTGCGTGCCCGGGGCTGCGAGTGCCGGGACGGCGCACAGGGCGGCGAGGACCACCCCGGCCGTCGCGACAGTACATTTACGCATCTCTTGTTCCCTTTCAGGAGGCCTCGGACTGAATCGCCGAAGGCTCTGAACGGGATCCGCCGCCGGCCGCCGGGCGGACTGGTGGCCACTGCGAAGGCCACCCGTATGGCCCCCGCCCGCGTAACGGGGCCCGGTCTGTGCTTCGAGGTCGGGAGACGTCAGGCGTAGTGGCGGTACACGGCCTGGGCCACGCAGGCGGGCTTGTCGCTGCCTTCCGTCTCCACGGTGAACGTCAGCGGCATCTGGACACCGTTGCCCTTGACCTCCTGCACGCTGCCGACGGCGCCGTGCAGGCGGATCCTCGCCCCGACGGGGACGGGGCTGGGGAAACGGACCTTGTCCAGGCCGTAGTTGACGCTCATGGATACGCCGGTGATGTCCAGCAGTTCGCCGAAGAGCGGGATGACGAGGGAGAGAGTGAGGTAGCCGTGGGCGATGGGGCCGCCGAAGGGGCCGTTCGCGGCCTTCCGCGGGTCGGTGTGGATCCACTGGTGGTCGTCGGTGGCGTCGGCGAAGGTGTTGACCCGTTCCTGGGTGATCTCTCGCCATTCGGTGCGGCCGAGGTCGGCTCCGCTGAGGGACTTGAGCGCGTCGAGGCCGTTGGCGATGGTGGGCATGGGGGTTCCTCTCGGTGGGGCGGGGCGGGCATGGGTGAAGCGGGCGCGTTACGGGTGGGAGCGATGGCCGCCGGGGGCGCTCGCGTAGCGGTCGCGCACGACGGGCTTGATGATCTTCCCGGAGGCCGTACGAGGCAGGGTGTCCGTGACTACCACGGACTTGGGGATCTTGTACTTGGCGAGCCTGCCCCGCAGGTGGCCGAGGATGTCCGGCTCGTCGGCGACGGCGCCGGGCTTCAGGACGACGACGGCGCGGCCCACTTCGCCCCAGGTCCGGTCGGGTACGCCGATGACCGCGCATTCGCTGACGGCCGGGTGGGTGAGGAGCACGTCCTCGACCTCGGCCGGGTAGACGTTCTCTCCGCCCGAGACGAACATGTCCTTGACCCGGTCGACGATGTAGGCGAACCCGTCGGCGTCGACGCGGGCGATGTCGCCGGTGCGCAGCCAGTGGTCGTCGGTCAAGGCGGCCTCGGTGTCGGCGGGCAGGCCCCAGTAGCCGGTCATGACGTTGGGGCCATGGACGAGGATCTCGCCGCGGTGCCCGGGTTCGGCGTCGCGCCCGTCGGGCAGCACCACGCGGGTGTCGGTGAAGAAGTGCGGGACTCCGGCGGAGCCCGCCTTGGCCGCGGCCTCCGCCTTGTCCAGGAAGAGGACTCCGGGGGACGCCTCGGTCATGCCGTAGCCCTGGCTGAAGGCCAGTCCGCGGGCGAGGTACGTGTCGATGGTGCGGGTGGGGACCGGTGCGCCGCCGCAGTTGACGGTGCGCAGGCTGGACAGGTCCGTCGTCGTCCAGCGGGGCAGGGCGGCCATCGCGTCGTACATCGTGGGGACGGCGAACATGTGGGTGACGCGCCGGCCCTCGATGGTCTCCAGTACCCGCTCGGCGTCGAACGCGCCGAGCAGCACGACCCTGCCGCCCTTGAGCAGGGTGGGCAGACACGTCATGTTGAGGCCCGCGGTGTGGAACAGGGGCGCGACGACCAGGGTCACCTCGTCCGCGGCGAGGTCGGTGTCGACGAGGACGTTGACGCTGTTCCAGGTGATGTTGGCGTGGGAGAGGACCGCTCCCTTGGGCCGACCGGTGGTTCCGGAGGTGTACATGATCATGCAGGGGTCATCGGGGGCCACGGTCTCGTCCAGCGGGTCCGTCCCGTGGGCCGTGAGCAGTTCCTCGTAGCCGAGGCCGCCGTCGCCGGGCCCGTCGAGCGCGACACGGTGAGGTACGCCGGCCTGTCCGGCGGCGGCGCGGGCGGCGTCGGCCTGCTCCGGCGCGTGGACGAGGACGGTGCTGCCCGAGTCGGACAGGCCGTACGCCAGTTCCGGGGCGGCCAGCCGGATGTTGAGCGGGACGAAGACCGCACCGAGCACACCGGCCGCGAACAGCGTTTCCAGGAAGGCCGGGTGGTTGGGTCCCAGGTAGGCGATCCGGTGGCCGCGTGCCACTCCCAGTGCGCGCAGGGCGTGGGCGAGGCGCAGGACGCGCTGGTGCAGCTCGCGGTAGGTCCAGGCGTTGTCCTCGTGGACGAGGGCGGTGCGGTCGGGCGTCTTGCGGGCCCGGCGGGCCGGCCACGAGCCGATGCCTTGGTTCAACACAACGACTCCTTCAGTCCTTGGTCAGACCGAGCAGACGGGCGGCGTTCTCCTTGAGGATCTTGGGCCGGACCTCGGGCTTGATGTCGAGCTTCTCGAAGTCCGCCAGCCACCGGTCGGGGGTGATGACCGGGTAGTCGGAGCCGAAGAGGACCTTGTCCTGCAGCAGGCTGTTGGCGTAGCGCACCAGCTGCGGCGGGAAGTACTTCGGCGACCAGCCGGACAGGTCGATGTGGACGTACGGCTTGTGCGTGGCCACGGCGAGGGCCTCGTCCTGCCAGGGGAAAGACGGGTGCGCCAGGATGATGCGCAACTGTGGGAAGTCCACGGCGACGTCGTCGACCAGCATGGGGTTGGAGTACTTCAGTCGTATCCCGCCCCCGCCCGGGACGCCGGCCCCGATACCGGTCTGGCCGGTGTGGAACAGGGCGGGCACGCCGAGTTCCTCGATGGCCTCGTACAGCGGGTAGGCCATCGGGTCGTCGGGTGAGAAGGCCTGGATGCTCGGGTGGAACTTGAAGCCCCGTACGCCGTACTCCTCCACCAGGCGGCGGGCCTCCCTGGCTCCGGCCCGGCCCTTGTGCGGGTCGACACTGGCGAACGGGATGAGCACGTCGGCGTGGGCGGCGCAGCTCTCGGCGATCTCCTGGTTCGAGATCCTCGGGTGCCCGGTGGCGTGTTCGGCGTCCACGGTGAACACCACGGCGGCCATGCGGCGTTCGCGGTAGTGGGCGGCCATCTCGTCGATCGTCGGTTGCCGGTGACCGTGCGCCTTGAAGTACTTCTCCGAGGCACCGAGGAGTTCTGGGCTGAGCGCCCCGTGGCCGTCCTTGGACACTTCGGCATGGGTGTGCACGTCGATGGCGGTCAGCCGGTCGAGGTCAAGGGTGAGGTCGCCCATCTCAGGCCCCCGGCGCCTTCGGAGCCGGGATGCCGTACGTCTCCGGCTCGGCGCCGACACCGTCGGTCCACTGCTCGGCGATGGCGTCGGCGCTCCAGCCGCCGTCGGCGAAGGCGACCGCCTTCTCCTTGGGGTGCGCCCACAGCGCCAGCCGGTCGCCGCCGATTCCGATGGCCTGTCCGGTGACGCCCTTGGAGGCGTCCGAGGCCAGGAAGGTGATCAGCGAGGCGACGTCCTCGACCGTGCCGAGGCCCTCGTCCCTGCGCAGCCAGTCCGGCAGCGGATCGCCGGTGCGCTCGGCCTCCTCGATGACCGGCGCGAACGCCGGGATGGTCTTGGTCATCTCGGTGGCCGCGACCGGCACGACGGCGTTGACCGTGATCTGGGCCCTGGCAAGCTCCATCGCCCAGGTCCGCGCCATCGCCACGATGCCCGCCTTGGCCGCGGCGTAGTTGGTCTGGCCGAAGTTGCCGCGCTGTCCGGCCGGCGAGGAGATGAGGACGAGGCGGCCACTGGTGCCCTGCTCCCGCATGCGGGTGGCGGCCGCCCGGGCACAGGTGAAGGTGCCGCGCAGGTGGACGCGGACGACGGCGTCGAAGTCGTCGTCGGTCATCTTCCACAACACGCGGTCACGCAGGATGCCGGCATTGGTGACCAGCACGTCCAGGCGCCCGAATTCCCGCACGGCCGCGTCCACGACCTGCTGAGCCGCCTCGCTGTCGCCCACGGCCGCCACTACACCGGCCGCTTTGCCGCCTTCCCGCGTGACGGTGGCGACGGCGGCGTCGACCGTGTCCTGGTCGACATCGTTGACGACGACAGCGGCTCCGGCCGCGGCGAGGGCCCGGGCGTACCCGAGTCCGAGGCCGCGTCCACTGCCCGTGACGACGGCGACTTTCCCGTGCAGATCCATGGAGGGTGCCTCTCGTGAGGAGGGGGTGAACGACCGGCGTGCGCCGAGATCGACAGGAATCCTGATGAACGACAGTCTGCAGTCTGGTAATCAACAGGATTCCTGTCAATGCCCTAGGGTGAGACGTACCGCCGCACCGGCGGTATCCAGCGCAGGAGCCACCCGGTCGGCCCCGCCCGGACCATCACCACAGGAGGACCGCCGTGAGCCCTTCGCTGCTCTACCTGGTCAAGAGAACGGAGTTGGCGGTGCGCGCCCGCCTGGACGAGCTGCTCAAGCCGGCGGGCATCACGGCGCTGCAGTACACCGCCCTCACCGTGCTGGAGCGGCACGACGGCATTTCCGCCGCGCAACTCGCCCGCGACTCCTTCGTCACCGCCCAGACCATGGCCGACATGGTCCGCACACTGGAGAACCGCGGCCTGATCCGCCGCGAACCCAACCCCGACAACCGCCGCGAGCGCCTGATCCTGCTCGCCGACGCGGGACGCCGGCTTCTGGCCGAGTACGCCGCGCCGGCTCGCGAACTCGAGGAGCGCATGGTCGCCGACCTGGACGCCGAGCAGGTCGGTCTGTTCCGGGACGCCCTGAATCACGCGTGGCGGTCACTTTCCTGAACCGCGTGGGCGGCAACGCCGCCGGTGACCGATGCGGGCACACCGGTCACCGGCGGCACGACCGCTACCTGAGCGCGTACATCCGGATGGCGACGACATCCTCGCCCTCCGGGCGGGCGAGGCCGACGAAGACCGTCTCGGCGAGCCAGCGGTGAGCGGGGGCGTCCGTGCGGAAGACCGGCGACGTCCGGTAGTAGTGGCCAGCCTCCGCGACCTGCAGATCCCCGTCGAACTGGTCCGGACTGTCGGCCTTCGGCCGGTAGTAGCCACGGTTGACGATGTCGATCACGGCACCGTCGTCGGCCTGGAGCAGATAGCGCGCCTCCAGCTCGCAGACCTCTCCCCGCGTACTGCTCCAGTCACCGCCACCCGGCAGCACCTTTCCGCGCAGGAGAGGTCCCTCCACGCTGCCTCCGACAATGGGCGTGAACTCGGCGACCTCCCCGTCACCGTGGCCGATATGCAGTGTGCCGGTCACCTCGGCACGGATCTCGAAGGCGAAGGCGAGGGCGGGAGTGAAGGACATGGCACTTCTCCGATTCTCCGGGGCGGGATGACGTGCTCATTCAGCGCGTGTGATCGTCACGCAGCGCTCTTGACTCGTTAGCTCACCAGATGCAAGCGTGTTACGCAACAGCGTTATATGACGTTCGTTTACGACGCCCGCCGACAGCCCCACCTCCCCGGCGCGGACCTCCCCCCTTCCCCTTCCTTTCTCACTCCTCTCGGCAAGGAGCATCGCCATGGCTGCGAAAAATCGAATGCTGACAGGGCTCGTGGGCGTGGGGCTGCTGGCCTCGACGGCATGCACCACCTCCTCCAACGAAGCCGACGAAACACCCGGGAGCGCCAGTCGGCTCACCACCACCACCGAGCCCGGAACCGCCGAGGTCGACCGCGTGACCTGGGCGCTTCCCTACGGCGAGCCCACGACGCTGGACCCCGCGAAGGTGGGCGACTACTCGCCCCAGACGGTAGGGGCGAACCTCTGCGACACGCTGACGCGGATGAACGCCGACTTCTCGCTGAGCCCCGGACTCGCCCGGAAGGTCGGCTGGACCGACGACCGCACCCTGGTGCTCGACCTGCGCTCCGACGTGAAGTTCTGGGACGGCTCCCCCATGACGCCACAGGACGTGATCCACAGCCTGGAGCGGCAGCGGGACCCGAAGACACAGGCGCTCTACGGGAACTACCTCGCCGCCGTCACGTCGATCAGGGCCACCGGCCCGCATCAGGTGACCCTGCGCACCAAGACCTACGACCAGACCCTGCCCAAGGCACTGTCGACCTCGTTCGGCGCGGTGAACAAGAAGGCGTACGCCGAGAAGGCGGGTTCCGCCTACGGCAGCGCCAAGGGCGGCCTGATGTGCACGGGACCGTTCGAGCTGGGGTCGTGGAAGTCCGGCGACAGCATCACCCTCGAACGCAACGACGCCTACTGGGACACCGGGCTCAAGGCCAAGGCGGCCGAGGTCACCTTCAAGTTCATCACCAACAGCAACACGCTCACCAGCGCGCTTCTCTCCGGTGAGGTGGACGGCACCTACGAACTGCCGCCCAGCAGCGCCACCGCGCTCGCCAAGGCCGACAGTGGCGCCGTCCATCTCGGTCCGTCGACCCAGAACGTGCTGCTGATCCCCGCCAACGGAGAGTCGCCCGCCGCCGACCGCGCGCTCCTGGACGCCCTGTCGCACGTCATCGACCGCGAGGCGCTGATCAGGAACGTCTTCGGCGGCGACGCCACCACCCTGAAGTCGCTCGTCCCGCCGCTCACCTGGCGCGGGGACGAGGCGGCCGCACAGTACGACGCGGCCTACGAGAAGCTGCCCGCCGTACCGAAGCCGGACGTGGAGCGGGCGAAGCAGCTGCTGGACCGGGCCGGGCCGGTCTCCCGGCCCCTGGTGGCCGCCATCCCCGCCGGTGACCAGCGCGGACTGCAGGCACTGACGTTCATCCAGGCCGCGGCCAAGAAGATCGGCGTCGACATCGAGATCAAGCAGCTCCAGCCCACCGAGATGTCCTCCCTCTTCTACGACCCCTCGGTCCGCGAGGGCCTCGACCTCGTCCTGACCTTCGGATACGTCACCATGCCCGACCCGGCGTCCTACGTGGCCGAGAGCGTCACCCCCCGCGGCCTCTTCAACTGGACGAACTACGACAACCCCGAGGTGACCCGGCTCCTGGACCAGGCGCGTACCTCCTCCGACCCGGCTGCGACGGCCAAGGCGTACGCCGAGGCCCAGGCCCTCTTCACCCCCACCACCCCGGTGGTCCACCTGGCCACCACGCACGAACGGATGTTCATGAACAAGCGCGTCAGCGGCGCACCCACGTCGTTCGCCTACATGGGCATGCCGTGGGCGGCCCACCTCGGCGGCACCGGCAAGTGACCCGCATACCCTCAGCACAGGAGACAACGATGACCGATGTTCCGGGCGGCAAGCCGCTGTGGGACCGTTCGGCTGCCGAACTGGCCGCCGGAATCCGTGCGAAGGACTTCTCCGCGACCGAGGTCGCCCAGGCCTTCCTCGCCCGTATCGACGAGACCAACCCGGCGCTCAACGCCCTGGTGGACATCCGTCCCGAGGAGGCGCTGGCGCAGGCCGCCGCTGCGGACGCGGCCGTCGCCGCGGGCGGGGAGCTGCCCCCGTTGCTCGGTGTCCCGATCTCCACCAAGATCAACACCTCGCTGCGCGGATACGCCAGCTCGCACGGCGTCGCGGCCTGGGCCGGCGCCTTCGCCCAGGACGACGCCGTGTGCGTCGCCGGTCTCCGCGACGCCGGGGCGACCTTCCTCGGCCGCAGCAACAGCCCGGCCTTCGCCGTGCGCTGGTTCACCGCCAACGACCTGCACGGCAGGACCCTCAACCCGTGGCACCCCGGCCGTACCCCGGGCGGCTCCTCCGGAGGCGCCGCCGCCTCGGTCGCCGCCGGGATGACCCCGATCGCGCAGGGCAACGACATCGGCGGTTCCGTCCGCTTCCCCGCCTACTGCTGCGGCGCCGTCGGACTGCGCCCCACAGTGGGCCTGGTCTCCGGTGCGGAGCCGCGCGGCGCGGAGGAGTTCGACAGCCCGATGTCGTTCCAGACCATGGCGGTGCACGGGCCGCTCGGCTGGACCGTCGACGATGTCCGCCGAGGTCTGCACGCCATGGTGACCCCGGACCTCAACGACCCCGTGGGCATCCCCGCACGCCCGCCCCTGGGCGAGCCCGGCCCGGTCAAGGTCGCGATCGTTCGCGACGCGGGACTGGCCAAACCCCATCCCACCGTGAACGCCGCCATCGACGACGCGGCCCGCTGGCTCGGCGAGGCAGGCCACGAGGTGGAGGAGATCGAGCTGCCGCTGCTCGGCGAGGCCGCCCGGCTGTGGTCGCTGCTGCTCTACCAGGAGTTGCGGACGATGATGTCCGAGATCGAGCAGTTCGGTGACGATTCCGTACGCGTCTCGCTCGTGTCCTCCTTCGCCGCGGCCGCGGAGATCTGGGGCGAACACCCCAGCCTCACCGAGTACATCAGGGGCTACGCCCGTCGCGGCACACTCATCAGCCGCCTTCAGCGGTTGCTGGGCAACGACCGGATCGTGCTCACGCCGGTCTGCGCCGAGCCGCCGTTCGAGCAGGACGCGGACCTCGCCGGTGATGCCCGGTTGAGCGAGTTGCTGGCCGCGCAGTGGCCGATGCAGGCGGTCCCGGTGCTCGGCTTCCCGGCGATGTCCGTCCCGACCGGCATCAGGGACGGGCTCCCGTCCGGGGTGCAGCTGATCGGCGGACGCTTTCAGGAGGACCTGTTGCTGCACGTCGCCACGGCGATCGAGGCCCGGGCGACGCGGAGCCGGCCGCCGTTCTCCGGCGGACAGACCGGCTGACTCTCGCCGGACCTGCCCGGCCGCCGGTCCGGCGGGAAGACGTTGGCCCCGCCCCGGAAGGGGTGGGGCCAACGTCTTCCCGCATGGAACCTGCTTCGCGTAACCCGTCAGGCGGCAGTCGTGTCCGCCCTTCTCCGCGGTCGCCAGCCCGGCTTGGGAATGGACTCGATCAGGCGCTGGGTGTACGGATCCTGCGGGCTGCCGAGGACCGTTGTGACCGGACCATGCTCGACCGCCCTCCCCGCCCGCATCACCAGCACGTCGTCACTGATGTGCCGGACTGCCGCGAGGTCGTGCGTGATGAACAGCAGGGCGGTCCCGGTGTCCGCGCGGATCCGCGCGAGCAGGGCCAGGATCTGCGCCTGGATGGAAACGTCCAGGGCCGCGATCGCCTCGTCCAGGATCAGCACCCGCGGCTCGGCCGCCAGGGCGCGTGCGATGGCGACGCGCTGACGCTGCCCGCCCGACAGTGCCTTGGGCAGGGAACCCGCCTGCCGGTCGTCCAGGCCCACCATGTCGAGCAGCTCCTCCACCCGGTCCCGGAGCCGGTCCGGGGGCAGGCGCCGATGCAGCAGGACCGCCTCGGCGACGGCGTCGCGCACCCGCTGGCGCCGGTCGAGGGACGAGTAGGGGTCCTGAAAGACCATCTGGATCCGCCGGCCGCGCGGACGTCTCTCGCGTGATCGCGTCCGTCCCGGCCGCCGCTCGTCGCCCGCGACGGCGATGTGTCCGCCACTGGGAGTCTCGAGCCCGGCGATCATGCGGGCGGTGGTCGTCTTGCCGGAGCCCGACTCGCCGACGACCGCCAGGGAGCCGCGCTCCGCCAGCGAGAAGGTCACGTCGTCCACAGCGACGAAGCCGCCGAACACCTTCCGCAGGTTGCGCACTTCAAGCATGTCTGCCGGCCTCCTCGGACGAGAACGTGTGGGGGAAGTGACAGGCCGCCGTGCCGTCACCGGCGGGACGCGGTAGCGGCCGGTCGCTGCGGCACAGCTCCCGCACGCGGGGACACCGGGCGCTGAAGGCGCATCCCCGGGGCACTTCGAAACCGGACAGGGGCCTGCCGGAGATGGAACGCAGCTCCGCGTCGGCGGCGTCGACCGAGGGGCGGGAGGCGAGCAGGGCGCTCGTGTACGGGTGTGCCGCACGGCCTCTCAGCCGGTCGGCGGGCAGGTCTTCCACCGTCGAGCCCGCGTACATCACCGCGACCCTGTCGCACACGGCGGCCGCCAGTTCGAGGTCGTGGGTGATGAACAGCATGGCGAGCCCGCGGGCTTCGCGGGTCTCTCCGATGATGGCCATCACCTCTTCCTGCGTCGTGACGTCGAGCGCGGTGGTCGGCTCGTCGGCGAGCAGCAGCCGCGGTTCGGCGGCGAGCGCGGCGGCGATCATGACGCGTTGGAGCAAGCCTCCCGACAGCTCGTGGGGCCGTTGCCGCATACGCCGCTCCGCGTCGGCGATGCCGACCTCGCGCAGAATCCCCGTGACCTTCGTGATCGCGGCGGCGACCGGAACACCGCGTGCGGTGGTCAGCCCCTCCACCAGGAAGTCGCCGACGCTGCGGGCCGGGTTGATGTGGGCTCTCGGGTCCTGGAACACCATGGCGACATCGGCGGCACGGAACGCGCGCAGGCGCTCCGGCTTCATGGCCGGCACGGACTCCCCCGCGAACAGCAGGTCCCCGTGGACGCGCGCGCCCCTGGGCAGCAGTCCCAGTACCGAGCGTGCCGTGAGGGACTTGCCCGATCCCGACTCGCCCACCAGGGCAACGGCCGTCCCCTCGGGAATGCTCACGTCGGCGCGGTGGACGACGGTGCGCACGGCCCCGTCGAGGGGCAGGTCGATTCTGAGCGCGTTGATCCGGAGGAGCGGTGGTGAGCTCATGCGTTCTCTCCGAGCAGACGTCGGGACAGCCCGGTCCCCAGCAGGTTGAACGCGACGACGACGGCCAGGATGGCGAGGCCCGCGTACAGCGACTGCTGTGGATGGCCGGCGAGGATCGAGGCGGATCCGTTGGACACCATCAGTCCCCACTCCGGGTCCGGGGGCTGGCTGCCGAGTCCCAGGAAGGAGATCGCGGCGACGTCGAGCAGGGCGTACCCGAAGCCGATGGTGGCCTGGACCAGGACGAGCGGCAGCAGGTTCGGCAACAGGTGCCGCAGCCAGATGCGGGTGGTGGGGACGCCGAGGAGCTGCAGCGCCGACACGTACGGCAGAGCACGTTCCTTCATCGCGGCCGATCGGACCACGCGGGTGATCAGGGGCAGGTAGGCGATCGACAGGGCCACGATCGGCGCGGTGAGCCCCGCCCCGAAGACGGCCGCGACGAGGACGGCCATGATCAGGCCCGGGAAGCCGAACACGACGTCCAGAGCGCCCGAGACGAATCGGTCGAGCCACCCGCCGAACCAGGCGGCGGTCAGCGCGAGGAGGGTGCCGAGTGTCGTGGAGACGGCTATCACCACGGCGGGGGCGGCCAGGCTGGCACGGGTACCGGCGATCAGCCGGGACAGGATGTCGCGTCCGGTGTCGTCCGTGCCGAGCAGATGGGCCGCGGAGGGGTCGGCGTTGACATTCAGCGGGTCGACCGCGTTCGGATCGTGCGGGGCGATCAGCGGTCCGAAGACGGCCAGCAGGACGAACAGGACGACGACACATCCCGCGCCGAGCGTCAGGTGGTCGCGGGGGCGTCCGGTCCGTGGCCGGGTGGTTGTCCGGGTGAACAGGGCGGCGGTCATCGGGCCCCCTTCTGTGCGGCTCGGGGGTCAAGCGCGACGCTGACCAGGTCGACGGCGGTGTTGATGACGACGAACACGACCACGAAGATCAGTGACACGGCCTGGACCACGGCCATGTCCTGCTTGGAGGCCGCCTCGATCATGAGAGCTCCGAGTCCGCCGGTGCCGAAGGCCTGCTCGGCGACGGCGGCGGTGGCGATGAGACCGGCGATGCCGACGCCGGACACCGCGAAGACGGGGGCCGACGCGTTGTGCAGCACGTGCCGTCTGATCACCGTCCATTCGGGTACGCCGCGGCTGCGTGCGGTCTCCACGTGCTCCGAGCGCGTCTCCGCGCGGACGGCGGTGCGGGTCACCTGGGCGACGTAACCGATCCAGGTCATCGCCAGCGCGAGGGCGGGCAGCGTCAGGTGGGCGAGGGTACCGGTCATGCCCTCGCCGGAGCCGTAGACCGGGAACCACGGGAGCTGCACGGCGAAGAGCCAGATGAGCAGGACCGACATGATGAAGGTCGGTACCGCCATCGCGCCCGCGGTGAGGGCCGTGGTGAGTGTTTCGGTGCGGCCGCCGCGCAGCGCGGCGACGGTGCCGATGGCGGTGCCGACGGTGAGGACGAGGACGGAGGCATACCCGACGAGGGCGAGGGTGTCGCCGGCCCGCGCGCCGATGAGGCCGGCGACGGAGTCGCGGTAGACGAGGGACTGTCCGAAGTCACCGTGCAGGCAGCCGCTCAGCCACTGCCAGTACCCCTGGATGAACGGATCGTCCAGGTGGTACTCCTGGCGGATCCGCGCCAGGACCGCGGGATCGGGGTCGCGGCTGCCGCCGACGAGCAGGGTGGCGGGGTCTCCGGGCGTGAGGAACATGGCGCCGTAGATGGCCAGGCTGGAGACGAGCACGGTCACGACGAGCATGCCGAGCCGGGTGGCGGCGAAGCGGAGGGTCATCTGGGGTCACCTCCTTCGCCGTCGGCGGGCAGGACGGTCAGGCGCAGACGGGAGGGGTGGGCGGGACCGGTCCGGAGCGTCTGCAGGCTCGCCTTGGGAGCGGTCGTGAGCCATGGGCTCTCCAGGGAACCGGAGTTGGGCAGGTGGTTCGGGAAGTCGCTGCCTGCGATCATCAGCGCGAGTCGGTGCCCCGGGCGTACCCGGTAGCCGGTGTGCCCCAGGGCTATCTCCACCTCCCTGGGCCCGTCGGCCTGCGCACAGCCGCGCACGATCAGGCGGGCCGTGCCGTCCGGCGCGAGGTCGAGGAGGCGCACGAACACGTCGAACGTCGGTGCCGTGCTCTCCACATGCAGCACCGCGTGCACGGGGCCGGCGAGGTCGAGTGGCGTGTCGGACACGGTGCTCGTGAACACGAGGACGTCGTCCCGGTCGAGTGTGCGGCGCTCGTCGACGTGGTCGCGCAACTGCATGAAGGTGTCCGCCGCGGCCGACGGCACGAGATCGTCCGGGTCGTAGCGCCACTCCGCCGATTCCGATCCGTCGGCCGCGTCCGTGTCCGTGTCCGTGTCCGTGTCCGTGTCCGGGGCGAGCTTCCCTCCGGGGACTGTGCCGGCCGCCGCAGCCGGGTCCGCCAAGTACAGTTCGGTGACCGTGGCTTCGGGCGGCGGCCAGGTGGAAGCGGTGCGCCAGCCCACGTGGCCGAGCTTCCAGCGCACGCGGGGCAATGACTCGGGCCGGGCGGTGCCCTTGAGGAAGACGTCGAAGAACTCGACGGCCGGTCCCGTATAGGAGTCGAGCATGCGCTCCAGGGCGGCGTCGTCGACCAGGTGGTCGGCGTCGGGTGGCACCGGGGCGTTCTCCAGGAAGTAGTTCTCGTGGTCGATCGTGTCGGCGAACAGATACTGCACGGCCGCCCATCCGGGGCGCCGGGCCAGTTCGGTGTAGTCGCGCATGTGGGCGGTACCGAGGTTGTCGAACCAGCCCACGCAGTGCAGGACGGGCACCGGTCGCGCCTCATAGGGATGAGGCCCGTTGTACGGGGCGAGGGGGATGCCGCCGACGACGAGGTCGAAACCGGCCGAGCGTTTGCCGATCGCGGCGAACGCCTCGTCGTACGCGGCGACGAGCGGACGCGTAGTGAGATCGACGTCGAACTCATAGGTGGCGTCGTCCGTCCAGACCTGCGCCTGATAGGTGGCTCCTTCCAGCCACAGGGGCTGGGGGCCGGCACCGGTGTCGTAACTGGCGATACCAGGGCCGTTGTTGGTGCAGGTGACCCGGGGGACGATCGCGCGGAGAGCGGGATGCTGGCTGGAGACCGCCGACCACTGGGTGAACCCGTAGTAGGAGTCGCCGAACATCCCGACGGTCCCGTCCGACCACGGCTGGCGGGCGATCCACTCCAGGGTGTCGTACCCGTCGTCCACTTCCCCGGTCCAGCCGAGCGTCCGGCCCTGCGAGCGGAACTTGCCGCGGACGTCCTGGACCACCACGACGTAGCCACGCGCCGTGAAGCGTTCCGCGATCCGGTCGAAGAAGACGTACCGGCTGTTCTTGTCGTACGGCAGACGGGTCAGCACGGTCGGTGCCGGGCTTTCCGGATCGGCGCCGTACACATCGGTCGCCAGCAGGACACCGTCACGCATGCGCACCCTGTGCTGCCGCGCCTGCGGCGGGACGGGCTCCGGGGTGACGCGCCGGATGACAAGGCTCATGGGGCCTCCACGGAAGCAAGGTCAAAAAACAACGTAATATAACAGAGTTACATTTCGCTTGTTCAGCGTCAACCCCCCTCTGAGCTAGGTTGCTGCCATGCCGATCGACGTCGACGAAGTCCAGCGCCGCAAGGCAATCGCCCAGGCGACCCTCGCTGTTGCCGCCCGTGACGGGGCGAGTGCGGTCACCATCCGTGCCGTCGCCAAGGAGCTCGGCGGCTCCACGGCGATGGTCACCAATTACGTGCCGACACGGACGGCTCTGATCACCAACGCGGTCCGCGCGGCGGAGTCCCGGTGGCGGACCGACCTGGAAGCCCGCCTGGGCGATCTGGTCGGCGCGGACCGGCTGCGGGCGACCGTGGAGTGGCACCTCAGCACGGAACCCGAGGACCTGCTGTTGCGGACACTCTGGGTCGAGATGCTCTCCTCGGCGCACAACGACTCCGCCGAGGTCGACCGCCAGGAACCGCGTGAAACACGCCAGGAGTTCCTCGAAGCGTCGACGGCCGCGGGAATTCCGGATGCCGACCTCGCCGCCGATGTCCTGTCACTACTGACCCGCGGCTACTACGTCTCCACCATGGAGGAACCGGCCTACTGGACACCGGAGCGGGCCGCCCGGGTGGCCGGAGCCGTCGTGAATGCCCTCATCGACGACTGAGAAGGCCTGACGCACATCGGTGGAATGACCGATGTGCGGGAGGCGGCGGTGTCGTCATAGTCCTCGGGAGATCGTTCGCGGGTGGCCGTCGTGCGCCCGGTTTTCGAAAGGGACCTTCCATGGACACGTATGCGGATCTGGTGTTTCTCGGCGGACGGGTGGTCACGGTCGACGCGGAGTTCTCCGTCGCCTCGGCCCTGGCGGTGACCGGTGGGACCATCAGTGCCGTCGGTGGGCGGGACGACGTCGCGCCGCTCGTCGGGCCCGCGACCCGGGTGATCGACCTGCGGGGGGGCGACGCTGCTGCCGGGCATCAACGATTCCCATCTGCACGGGTGCGCCTTCGGCATGGCGACGCCACCGCTCTCCGTCGACCTCGGCCATCCCGCCGTGTCCTCCCTGGCGGACGTGGCCGAGGCGGTGCGGACGGCCGTCGGGCGGGCTCCGGGCGGGCAGTGGATCACGGGGCACGGCTGGGACACCGGTTACCTCCGAGAGTGCGTCTCCGATCCGTCGCGGCTGCCCTCGCGGCACGACCTGGACGCCGTGAGTCCGGACCACCCCGTCGTGCTCTACTCCTTCTCCGGGCACGCCACCTGGGTCAACGCCAAGGCGCTGGAGCTCATCGGGATCGACCGGCACACCGTGGCGCCGCCCGGCGGGGCCATTGTCGTGGACGCAGCCGGGGAGCCGACCGGACTGCTCCACGAGGGTGCCCAGGCCCTGGTCCAGAACGCGCTGCCGCCGCTCAGCCGGCAGGAGCGGACCGACGCGATCAGGTCGGCCCTCGCCACGCTCGCCCGGCTCGGCGTGACCAGTTACTCCGAGCCCGGCCTCGGCCCCGGTGGTGACGGCATCATGCGGGGCGCGCTCGGCGCGCAGACCCTCGACGTCTACCGTCGGCTGCTGGCCGAAGGCGAACTGACCGCACGCGTAGGCGTCCTGCTGCTGCCCACCGGAATGGCCGGCACCGCCGAGGAGTTCGCCCGCGTCCTCGCCGACCTCGGCGAATCCGGAGAGTCCGGCGACACCGACCCGCGCCGCCTCGCCATCCACGGGGTCAAGGTCTTCGCCGACGGCATCGTCCCCAACAGGACGGCCTGGATGAACGAGCCGTACGTCGGCGGCGGCTGCGGCTCCCTGTGCGTCGGCGGCGAGAACGACACCGAGCGGACCGCCGAGATCGACACCATGATCCGGCGTGCCCACACCGCCGGGTACCAACTGGGCGTCCACGTCACCGGCGACCGGGCCGTCGACACCGTCACGGACGCCTTCGCCGCGGCCATGACCGAGTATCCGCGACCCGACGCCCGCCACTACGTCATCCACGGCGACTTCCACACCGCCCACAGCATGAAGGTACTGGCCGCGCACGGCTTCGGCGTCAACATGAACCCCACCATCAAGTGGACCGTCGCCGACATGGAGGAGGACTTCGTCGGTGCCGAACGAGCCGCGTACGCATGGCCCTACCGCGACGCCATCGATGCCGGTGTGCGGGTCGCGAGCGGGTCAGACGCCCCGGTCACGTTCCCGGAGTGGCGCCAGGGCGTCGCCACCATGGTGCTGCGCGAGTCGAAGGCCACCGGCCGGGTCAGCGGCCCCGAGCAGCGCATCGGCCTGGCCCGAACTGACCACCGGCCGCACCAACCGTGAGATCGCCGAGCGGCTCTTCATCACGCCGCGCACCGTGGGGACCCACATCGGGCACATCCTCGCCAAGCTCGACCTCCCCAACCGCGCGGCCGCCGCCGCGAAAGCCGCCACCTGGGGCATCGAGCCCCAGAATCCTAGACAGAGGGACGGGTGACCGCGTTGATGTTGAACGTGTGTGCCCCCAGGCCGCCCGCGATGCCCATGAAGAGCAGGGCGAAGTGCTCCTGTCCGCGGGCGGTACTGATGCCGCCGATGTCCAGTTGGGACGACGAGGGCCAGCCCAGGTCGGTGAGCAGTCGGCCCGTGGTCCGCTTGGCTTCGGCGTCATCGCCGGAGAGGAAGACGGTGCTCGGGCCCGCGAGACCGTCCGGGGCGGTCATCACGGTGGAGTCCATGGTGCACAACGTCTTGACGACGGGGGTCGACGGGAAGGCTTTCTGAATCTGTTCCCCCAGACTGCTGTTGGGGTGGGAGAGCTCGCTGAAGTCGTCGGAGAGGCCGACCCCGACGTCGATCAGCAGGGTTCCCGCCAGGGCCGATGCCCCTATGGAGTGCAGCAGGTCCACGGAGACGGTCCCCGGAGTGGCGTTGACGAGCACCTCCGCGTGCGCGGCTGTTTCATTCAGGGTCGCTACGGGGAGACCGAGGTCTGTCCGGTCCCCGGGCCGGCGCGAACCGAGGAGCACATCGTGTCCTGCGGCGCTCCAGCCGTGGGCCAGTGCTCGGGCGACGTTGCCGGTGCCAAGTAGTCCTATACGCATGGTGAGACGCTAGCCATTGCCGCGGGGGCGGCGGATCGGACCGCGGCCCCTGGTTGACCGGCACCAAAGACCTAGTTCTGTGGTCGCTCCTCCCCACCGGTTCCCCCCACCGGTTCCGCCATTGAGGCATTGAATGCAACCTTTCGGTTGCACTCGATGACAAGAAGTGCAACCATTGAGTTGCATCGAGAGAAGTGAGGGAGAAAGCCATGAACAACACCACCCACACCGGCGCGGAGCTCGACCGGATCGACCGGCAGATCGACATCGACGCCCCGGCCGACCGGGTATGGGAGCTGGTCGTACGGCCCGGCTGGTACATCAATGACGGCGCGGTCGAGGCCGAGCCGGACCTGCGCCACGAGGGCGACGTGGCCGTGGTGCGCCATCCTTCGATGGGCGAGTTCCGGTTCCGGACCGTGGAGCTGGACAAGCCGCGCTACGCGGCGTTCCGCTGGATCGGGACCCCGTCCCGGGACGAGTCGAGGCCCTCGACCCTGGTCGAGTTCTGGATCGACGAGCGGGACGGCGGCGGAGTGACCCTGCGTGTGGTCGAGAGCGGGTTCTCCGGTCTCGCCGACGATCCGGCGGCGTGGCTGAAGGAGCGCGAGGGCAACGACAAGGGCTGGCTCACCGAGCTGGCGGCCGCGAAGGCGTTCGTCGAGAAGAACGCGCCGGCCCCGACGGGGCACTCGTGACCGCCCCCGCCCTTCCCGTCGTGTGTGCCGCTCTCGGCGACGCGACGCGCTGGGAGATCCTCACCCGGCTCGGTCAGGGCCCGATGTCGGCGTCCGCGCTGGCCAGGGTCCTGCCGGTGAGTCGGCAGGCGATCGGCAAGCACCTGGAGGTGTTGCGCGAGGTCGGGTTGGTCGAGTCCGAGCAACGTGGGCGCGAGGTCGTCCACATCGCCGTCGGGGCCCGACTCGGCGCGCTGGCCCACGAACTCGACCGGATAGGCCGCTCCTGGGAGACCCGCCTGTCGCGGATCAAGGAACTGGCGGAGCGTCCGCAACCGGACGTCACGGGCTGACGGGCGCGAACGCGACTACGGCGATGGGACAAGAGCGTGTCCGAGCATGGCGGCAGCGCGTAGGACCGCGCGCCGCCTTCAAAGGGCGCCGACAGCTCATCGCCTACTGCTTCGTGTGGCACCACGGCCACGACGCGGCCGGGCAGTGCGAGGGCTGCACGTGGGGCACCAGCCAGGTACAGGAGTTGTCGTGCCTTCACTCAATGCACCTCGTGTGCTACCTGCGGGACGGCGACCGCGTCTTCCGGCGAAGGCGCGAGAACGTCTCAGTCGTCTCCCGGGACCGCCATCTCCCCGAGCAGGGACCAGTCCTCCTGCGGGACCGTGACGTTGACGATCCGGGGCGTTTCCACCAGGTGGGGCGGCAACGTCCTCCGGGCTTCGGCGAAGTGGCCGGAACCGACGTGCGCGGCACCGGCCTCGTCGTCGCGGAACGCTTCGAGCAGCACGTACTCGGTCGGGTCGTCGACGCCGCGGGACCAGTCGAACCACAGGCACCCCGGTTCGCCGCGGGTCGCCTCGGTGAAGGCGCGGGTGATGTCGGGCCAGTCGTCGGCGTGCTCGGGCCGGACGCGGAACCTGGCGGTGATGAAGATCATGGGTGGGCCTCTCGAACGTTCGGGGAATGGCCGTTCCGACGGTCAGGGGATCGAGATCGCGCGGCCGGACGTGCGTGAGCCACCGCCGGGCCGGCCCAGCGGCCCGGCGAGTGCTTCGGCGAGTGGTTCGGTCACCCTTGGGCCGGGGTCAGCACCACGAAGTCCGCGTTCGACGGATCGACGCATACGGCCAGCCGGCCGACGCCCTCCGCGTCCTCGGGGCCCATCTGCACCCTGCCGCCGTTCCCGGTGACCGCGGCGACCGCGGCGTCGCAGTCGGCGACGGCGAAGACCGGGTGCCAGTACGGTCGGCCGTTCGCCAGGGCGAGATCCTTTTCGCGGACCTCCATGAGGCCGCCGTGCATGCGCTCCTCGGGAAGGCCGGCCGGAGTGATGAGAGAGTACGTGCCCCCGCCGCCCGGCAGCTCCATGTCACCGAACTGCCAGCCGAAGACACCGCCGTAGAACACCTTGGCCGCTGCCGCGTCGCTCGTGTACAGCTCGGTCCAGGACAGCGAGCCGGGCTGGTCCACCAGTTCGACGCCCTTGTTCGTCCCCGGCTGCCATACGGCGAACTGGCCACCCGAAGCGTCGTTGTACTGGGCCATCCGGCCCCAGTCGTCGAGGTCCATCGGCGCCACCCGCACCGTGCCGCCCGCGCTCCGCACGGTCTCGGTCGTGACGTCCGCGTCGGTGACGCAGTAGTAGATCATCCAGGCGGAGCGCGCGCCCTCTTCGGTGAGCTTGCCGAGTCCGGCGACGATCTTGCCGTCCTTGCGGAACACGCCCCCTTCCATGTCCTCTCCCATGGACTCGTAGTCCCAGCCGAACACGGCACTGTAGAAGGCCGCTGAACCACGGACGTCGGGGGTGCCGAGGTCGAGCCAGCAGGGGGAGCCGGGGACGAAGTCGTTGGTGATCACGGCGATTCCCTTTCGCAGGTCCTGTGTGACCTCAGCGTGACACCCCGCGCTGACACACGCCCGTCGTGCTGGTCCGGTCCGGTCCGCCCGGGCTCGGGCTCCCTCTAGCCGTGCTGCTCCGTGTAGTGCGCGCGCAGCAGATCGGCGCCCCAGTCGTGGCGGACATGCCGCCAGACCGAGTGGGCGTGATTGCCGTCGTCCTGGGTGTTGTCGTACTCGATGAGCAGGTCCGGGGCTCGGACGCAGTAATAGTGCCGGTCCCCGGGTGCGCGGCCACCGGCCCAGGCGAACGAGAGGGCGTCCAGTCCACGCGCCACCAGGTCGGACCAGCACTCCTGCGCGTACTCCGCGGGCGCGCGGTCGAGGTAGCGGCGCACCAGGCGCTCAAGGAGGCGCTGCTGGCCGGAGGTCATGTCGCCGTACGGCAGGCCGCCGGGCAACTGGTCCGGACCGACGAACGGGTCGGCGCGGGTCAGGATGTCGTCCGGCGGCGCGGCCGCGAAGACCGCCCTCGCCCGTCGGTCGACGTCCAGGTCCGTGACCAGGTCCCGGGCCAGATCCTCCTCCGGCCCCAGCAGTCGGCGTCCGGCCTGCGGACCGTCCGTGATCCGCGCCGGCTCCGCACCGACGAAGTGCGGTGTCACCCGAATCCCGGCCGCCGTGATCAGTACGTGTACGGCGAGGTGGTGGCCGTTCATCCGCCAGCCCCAAGGAGCGTCACCGTCCGGGTCGCCCAGCAGTCGCACCCAGTAGCGGTCGGCCCCCGTGGCGCCGACCATGGCACGACGGTGCCGCTCCACCTCGATCGCCCCGCGCGCCAGCTCCGCGCCCGGCGCACTGTGCGCCGCGGCCAGCAGCGCATCGACAGCCTCGCGCTGCCGGCCGTCGAGACCCTCGGTGGGCAGACCGGGGCGCGGGCCCGGCAGGTAGGTCCACTCCCGTAGTTCGGGCGCGTCCAGCCTGGCGGGCCCCGCACGCAGCTCGCTCACCTGCTCCGGCTCCAGCACGGACAGCAGCACACGCGCCGCCTCCCGCATCTGCGCGGCCGCCGCCTCCGATCGATGCCCGTCCACCGTTCTCCTCCCCCTCGTCGCCCGGCGCGGCGCGTCCGCGGGGCGATGTAGTCCCTTGTGATACATGGTGCGCCACCCAGCGGCGAGGGGACACCGGATACCGGTCGCCGGGCCCGGGCGCGCACCGTCGCGCGTCCGGGCCCCGCTTACGCGACCGGAGGGCCGCCGTCACACGTGCACCTTGCACGTTCTGGCGCAAATCGCGCATCGGAGGTGACGGACGCGGGTAGCCTGCCAGATATGCCAGAGACGGGGTCTCCTTTCACCGGCGCCACCGAACTGTTGTCCACAATCAGGGAGTTGGCTCAGCGACCCCGGTTCCTGGCCAGGACCTCGGACGACGAAGTCCGAGGCGAACGGCCACTACCGCTGGTCTGTCTCGTGCGCGACCAAGGCCCGGACGATTTCCTCTCCGCGCTCAATGAGCGGCTGGAGGCGTCCGACTACCGGTCCTCGGTACCCCACGCCTATATCGACGCCCGCTCGGTGGACGACTCGGTGACGGACCGCTGGCAAGACGTCCAGGACCGGTCGCTTCCGCTGATTCCGCTGCTCGACGAGTTGAGGACCAAACTCGCCGGCGACCGCTTCGGTCCCGGGCGCCCCTTCCGCTTCGACTACTACCGACTGGCCGACTGGCTGACCGGACAGCGGCTGTCGCCCACGCCGGGACGCCACGAGCAACAACTCGCCGACCTGCTGCGCCATTGGAGTGGCCGGGCGCACCGGTCGGATCCCGGCGCTCTCACCACCTCCACCGCCGCCGCCCCCTCAGCCTTCAGCCTCATCGGGTCCACCCTGTATGTACTCGTGGAGGCCGGCCGCCGTCTGGGGCTGCGCTGGCTGGGGCGGCGCAGCCCCGGCCTGGGGCGGGAGGCACGCTGGTTCATGCGGCGACAGCCGTTCATGGTGCCCCGCCACTCGACCAGCTTCCGCGGCTTCGCCGAGCGGCTCACGGAACGCGGTCGGGAAGCGGAGAACCTCGAGCAGATCAAGAAGCTGCTGGTGCATGCGTTCCTGGAGGATCTGCGCCGGGCGTACCGTCGTCGACGCTGGGTCGTCTTTCCCAAGCGCTCGGGGTGGCGCCGTACGACCTACACGACCGTCCTGCTCGACAATCTCACCGATGGCAATGGCGGCTGGGACCTGCTGCGGCTCATCAGCGAGGTCCGCAACGAGACCGGAGAACTCGACCCCCTCCTCGTCATCGCGGCGACCGACGAACGCCCGGCCGCGCTCGAGGCGGGGGACGCCGGCGTTCTCCGCAGTGCCCAGGACGCCCCTGACGCGCTGAGGGCGTGGCTGGACAACCTGCCCAGCAAACGGCAACGCCTGGTGGAGAACGCCCGTTACCTGTGGCTCGCGCTGCCGCCCGCGCAGGTGGACCAGCCCGACCGTCGGGAAGTCGGGGTGAGGTCAGGGGACTTCCGTCCGCCCTCGCCTCCCGTGCTGTCCCGACGGGGCGTCGGCGAAACCCTGCTGGCGCTCGCCATGGTCCTGGTGCTGCTTCCAGTGACCCGGAACGTCATCGACTCGTGGGCCGCCGAGTGCGTGTACTTCCGCGCCGGCTTCCACGACGGCGTATCGGTCAAGACCGTCGAGGTCGGCCCGGACGACCGCCAGTGCATCGGCTACAGCGACGACGCCGTACAGGTCTTCGGTACCAACAAGCGTCTGCGCTGGGCCCAGCAGGCGATCTTCGCGCAGAACGAGACGGCGAAGAAGCTGCATCGCCAGCAGCCCGGCCGCCCCTATCTCAGCATCGTCCACTTCGTGGGGCTGACCCACCGCGAGGCCGCGCCCGACACCGATCACGCCGCTGCGGAGGAACTCGAGGGGCTCCTCCTGCGCCAGCGGGCACAGAACGTCAAGTCCAAGACGCAGCCGCTCCTGCGCGTCCTCGTGGCGAACGGTGGAGACGGTATGCGCAAGGCGCCCGAGGTGGCGCGCGACATGCTCCGACCGCTGTTCGACGAGGATCCTTCGGTGGTTGCCGTGGTCGGGCTGGACCGCACGGTCGAGGAGACCGAACAGGCGATCACCGAGATCGGCCTCGCCGGTGTTCCGGCCATCGGTACCACTCTGACCGGTTCGGGGCTCGGCGAAAGATCGCCGCTGTACTTCCAGATGGTCCCGGACAACACGGTGCAGGCTCGGCTGATCGCCGGCTACGCGCAGCTGCTTGAGGCGCAGAAGGTCACTCTCCACCATCCTGACCGAACGGACAGTTACATCGACACTCTGGTCAAGGCCGCCGACACCGAGCTGGGCGAACGGAACGTGCCTGTGGCAGAGGTGACATGGGACGAGTCAGCCGGTGAGGTGGCCTCGCTGTGTGCGGACGGCGTCGACCGGAGCGATGAGATCGTCTACTACATAGGACGCGAGGACGACTTCGGGGACTTCATCCGGTCCGTGACCAACGGCTGCACCAGTCAGCGGAAGTTGCCCCTCATCGTCGCCGCCGACGCGGTCTCCCGGTTCGTCGCGCAGGGGGAGAATCGTAAGCAGAGTGCGCTGGCGAACCGGTCGATGTCGTACGTCGGGATGGGCAGCCTCGTGACGCTGGCGGGTGCGTCGTGCTCGCAGGAGGGACGTCCCGCGCCCCTGATGGGAGCCGGGACGCCCTTGGACGCGTTCTGCGCGGGCTACGGAAAGCTGCGCACGGAACTCGGGAAGGCGCTGCCCGAGAAGGAGTCACCGCAGACGCCGTGGCCGGCAGAACGGACCGGCACGGCGTACGACGTGGCGGGACTGCTCGTCGAAGCCACTTCCACGCTGCACCAGCAGTTGGACACGGAGACGAAGGGTGTGGCGCCGCACCGGGCAGGGATCGCCCAGGAGCTGCGGGAGAACACGTACCAGGGTGCGACCGGGAAGATCGACTTTCGAGCCTCACGCATCGGCAACGAGCGCAACCTCGCGATCCTGCGGATCGCCAACATCCACGACATGGGCTCCGCACCCACCTGCCTGTACATGAAGGGCGACCTGTTCGACGCGCAGCAGTCGCGCGCCCCGGACACCGGTTGCCCCAAGTAGCGATCCTCTTGCACTCCGGGTGACTGCGCAGGACGTTGATGCTGCGGCTCACGTCTCGCCGCGTGCCTTCATCACCGTCCTGTTCAGCACCCACAGCCCGATGCCGATGACCAGCAGCACGCCCGCCCGGATGTAGACGTGCGCGGGCCGGTCGGACAAAGGGCTGGCCAGAATCAGGGAGGTGACCGCGCCCAGCACCGGCAGAGCGGTCGGCGTACGGAAGTGCTTGTGCTCGACGCGGTCGCGGCGCAGGACCAGTACGGCGATGTTGACGACGGCGAACACGCACAGGAGCAGAAAGGCCGTGGTGTCGCCGAGGCCCGCGATCTGCCCGGTGGAGACCAGTCCGATGGCGAGTACGGAGACGAAGACGATCCCGACGACTGGAGTACGGCGCCGGGGAAGGACGCGGCCCAGGGCGCGCGGCAGGATGCGTTCGTTCGCCATGCCGTAGCAGAGCCGGGAGGCCATCATGATGTTGATCAGTGCCGAGTTCGTGACCGCGAACAGGGCGATCAGCGCGAACAGCTTCGGCGGGAAGTCCAGCCCGCCCGCCTTGACGACCTCCAGCAGCGGGCCGCTGGAGCCCTCCAGCACGCGGTAGTCGACGAGCAGCGAGGAGACCAGGGCGACCAGGACGTAGACGGTCCCGGTGACGGCGACGCCGATGAAGATGGCGCGCGGAAACGTACGCACCGGATCCTGGGTCTCCTCCGCCATGTTGACGGAGTCCTCGAAGCCCACGAAGGCGAAGAAGCCGAGGGCCGTCGCGCCCAGCACGCTGGTGATCAGCGCGTAGCCGGTGCCCCCGGCCTGGAACTCGCCGAGTCGGGAGGGGTCACCGTCACCGGTGAGGACCGCCCAGGCACCGACGGCGAGGATGACGAACAGGCCGGTCAGTTCGACCAGGGTGAGAACCACATTGGTCTTCACCGACTCGGACACGCCGCGCAGATTGAGGGCCGCGAGGGCGAGGATGAACAGGATCGCGATGAGAGTGGGCGGGAAGAAGTCCGTGAACTCGGCGAGGTAGTCGCCGCTGAAGGCGCGCGCTGCCGCGCTCGCCGAGGACAGGCCCGAACACATGACCATAAAGGCGACGATGAAGGTCAGGAACGGTACCTGGAACGCCTTCTGGGTGTACAGCGCGGCCCCGGCCGCCTTCGGATACTTGCCGACGAGCTCGACGTAGGAGGCCGCTGTCAGGATCGCCACGACGAACCCGATGACGAACGGCAGCCACAGCGCCCCGCCGACCTTGCCCGCGACCTGACCGGTGGTCGCGTAGATGCCGGTACCGAGGATGTCGCCGATCACGAAAAGGATCAGCAGTTTGGGACCGATGGCCCGCCGCAGGGGAGTGTCGTCGCCCGCTCCCTCCGGCGAAGCAGTGGCGTCTCTTCCGCCTGTCGTCACGGAGGCCCCCCTGAGGTGTCTGGTACTGGACAACGTCTCCCCTGCCCGGAGGGCCGGTGGATCATGCCCGGGCATACTGCAATCGGAAGCACGCCGACGGAACTGACGCCCGAGGACTTGCCCGAGGACTTTCTGAATGCCGAAGATCGACACGGTCGACTGCGGACAGTTCCCGCGATCCACGCCGTGCGGCGGTTGAGTACGTGGAGGCTCTTCAGGCCGGGTCGACGTCGGTGTGCAGCAGGTGGTGGTCCGAGTACGGAGTGGGTTCCACGCGGTGTCCGAGCGGGATGAGGCCTCGCAGGAAGACGTAGTCGAACTTGCTGTGCCAGTCGGTGGTCGGCTTGCAGGAGCCGGCGGGCGAGGGATGACACTGGGCGTCGGTGTCCGCGGCCAGGGCCCACATCCGGGCGAGCTCGGGAGCGTCCGGCACGGCGTTGAAGTCACCGAGAACGACCGCGCGGTCGTGCCGAGCGACCTCGGCGGCGAGTACGGCGGCCTGGTCTGCTCGGACTGCTTCCTGACGCCGCTGGGCGAGGTGCGTGTTGAAGACCCGGACGGGCTCGCCGCCCACCAGGGTGGTGACCGCCATGTACCCACGGTCCTCGGATCCACCGTCGGGGTATTCCACGTGGACACGGTCCGTCATCGGGGCCGCCGAGAGGATCGCCTGACCGAAGCCTCCCGGGCTCCACGGCACTCCCCCGCAGCGGCCCCGGTGTTGCAGAACCATCCCGTACTCGACGTGGTAGACCAGCCCGTAAAGACTCTCCAGATAGTCCCGGATCCTGTCGACGTCACGCACGCACGCTTCCTGCAGGCCGATGACCTGGGGCGCGTACGTCGCGATCTCCGCTGCCCGGTCGACGTTGCTTTCCTCGCAGGGGTTGCAGATGTTCCACGTCATGACCCGGTTCGGTACGACATCTCCGACGGCATCGACGGGCAGTGACCTCACGAAGAGGGCGCCGCTCGGTGCACTGGGGCCGACGAGCAGCATGCAGACCACGGTCATGGCGCCTGCGAGCAACCACGTGCCCCTTCCGAGCACCTTCGCCTCCTGAATGTCGATCCACATGGCATCCGACGTCTCCACGCACAAGGTGGTCAACTGCGATGCTAGCTTTGCCGCCTGAGCCAGGGGGGCGGCACGTGACATCGACTGCGTTTCGTATCGGCGGGGAACTGAAGGTCCGGCGACTCGGGTTCGGGGCCATGCACTTGCCGACGGAGCCGGGCCCAGCCCGCGAGAACTCTCTCGCGGTGGCCCGAAGGGCCGTTGAGCTGGGCGTCACTCTGATCGACACCGCGTATCTGTATGGCGGGGGAGCCAACGAGGAACTGCTGGTCGAGGCCCTGCACCCTTACCCGGATGGCCTGCTGATCACCACCAAGGTCGGCGTTGCCCGATCGGACCCTTCAGGCGAGTGGAAGCTCGACGGGCGGCCGGCTGTTCTGCGCGATCAGGTCGAGCAGGCGTTGCGCCGGCTGCGCGTCGAGCGGATCGAGCTGCTCCAGCTGCACCGGATCGATCCGGAGACGCCGCTCGCCGATCAGCTCGGCACGCTGCGGGACCTGCGAGCCGAGGGCAAGATCGGCCGGATCGGGCTGTCCGAGGTCACCGCGGACGAACTTGACCAGGCACGGCAGATGGTCGATGTCGCGAGCGTACAGAACCGCTACAACGTGCTCGACCGCGAGCACGAGCCGGTACTCGCCGCCTGTGAGTCCGCGGGGATCGCATTCCTGCCGTGGCGACCTGTCGCCTGGGGAGATTCCGGAGCGAGGTCCGAGATCGCCGCAGTGGCGGACGAACTCGGTGCCACTCCCACGCAGATCGCGCTCGCATGGCTCCTCGGCCACTCGCCCGTCATCCTCCCGATCCCGGGCACCGCCCGGGTGAACCACCTGGAGGAGAACCTCGCCGCGGAACGTATCCACCTGAGATCTGACCACCGCGATCGCCTCGACCGGCTGTCCGAACTGGCATGAGATCAGGCTCGCGAGCTATCCAGGACCGGCAGGCCGCTCGGCCGGTACCTCGGAGTGGTGAGGGCAGGAGGCGGCGACCACGAAGGGCCACACCGACTGGACAAACGTCACGACGCGTTCCGCGACGCCGGCGTTGCCGTGTCGGTGCATCTCGATCAGGAACCATGCTCCACCGGCGGACATCAGGACGGTCACCACGATCGAGGGCGCAAGCCGCAGAGCCCAGGGAGCGGTTGCGCCGCCCTTGGCGGCCAGTACCGGCCACACAGCCAGGAGCGTGAAGCCGACTGCCACCACGGTGCCGTGACGCAGTGAACCCCCGCTGGTCGGTGCGGGAAGCAGTGTTACCGCCAGCGCCGCGAGACCGCCGCCGCCCAACGCCACGCGTCCGGCGGTGGCAGCTGTCCGTAGCCCCCAAGCGGTCAGCAGGTGACAGGCGCCCAAAGCCAGGAACGCCGCCGTCATCACCCAGAATCCGGAAGCTCCGTAGGCCCCCAGGGCGCTGATCGTTTCAGTGACGGGGTCATAGGCAGGCCCTTCGAACAGTGCCGCGCCCGTCCAGCCTCCGATCAGCAGGACGGGCGCACATCCTGACGAGAGCAGGACCTAACTGGGGACAAGTCGCATCAGATAACCATAAAACAACACAGAGACGAACCGCGGTTCCCATCAGAGTCAGGTGGATGTTGAAGTCGGACACCTCACGGCAGACGCGCGCTCAAGCGTGACAGAGCACCGCGGGGGCGGTCGGGGCGGAATCGCGCGCCACGGTCGCGTGGACGGGACGGGCGGTGGGGACGGTGGCCGCGACCTGCGAGCACTTCCGTGCGAAGACGACCAGGCGCAGCACCGCGAACCGCGCGACACCGGCGAGTGCGGCGGCGGACAGGTAGACGACCTGCTCGAGCACCGCACCGGGTGCCGCCACCAGCCGATGCAGGGCAAGTATCGCTGCGCAGGTCACCGCGTACGCGGCCGCCGCGGACCCGGCCGACTGCGCATGCTGGCGCCAGGTCGCGTGCCCGCCCGCGCCGAAGGTGAAGCGGGCATGCAGCTCGGTCGCGAGAAGGGTGGAGCCCGCGGTGATCAGTGCGTTGGCCAGCATCCAGGGAATCCAGGAGGCGAGGACCGCCACGGCGAAGCTGGAGGCGAGCCCCACTCCGCCGCCGCAGAGCACGAAGCGGGCGAAGGACGTGAAGGCACCGGGCGCCGCCGGCTGCCGACTCTGTGCTGTCTCCATGATCCGCCCCCTGCTGGCTCAGTCGACGAAACGCGCACTTCCCGATCCGTGCGACCGTCGCCTCGTCGTTTCCAACGCCAGAAACGCTACGTTGCGTTCATGTTATGGGCAACCAAATATTTGCGTGAGAACGAGATAACCGCAGACAGCGTCCTTCAAATCGTTGCAATGCCTCGAACTTAACGCAACGAACTTTACTGTCGTTCGTTGCAATGACAGAGTCACCGGGCTTCCGCCCCCGTCGGCCCGGACGACGTCACCGCACAGTCCTTCCGTCATGATGCGCGCGTGGGTGCAACTTCTGCTGATGTTCGTCCTGCTCGCAGGCCCGCATCGCCGTTGGCATGCCCCCGGTCGATCGGAGCGGTGGAGGCACGACGCCGGAGCGCGGTCGACGGCCGGCCGATCGTCTACTGGCGCGCGGGCTGCAAGTACTGCCTGCGCCTGCGGTTCCGGTTGGGCCGCAGCGCCCGTCGGCTGCATTGGGTCGACGTCTGGCGTGACCCGGCTGGGGCATCGGCGGTACGAACCGTCAACAACGGCGACGAGACCGTGCCGACCGTCATGGTGGCGGGCCGGCCGCACGTCAACCCCGACCCCGAATGGCTGCGCGGCCAGCTCCCTCCGACGGCGTGATGAGAAGCAGCCCACCGGGGCCCTCGGTGATGCGTAGCACCAGACCGGCCGAACGCCCGCGCCCTTTCCCCCGGTTGCCGTCCCGTGCGAGGCGGTTGACCAGATCCGTCGGCGGACATCAGGCTCGTGCCCGGACGCGAGGAGTTGCGGTCCCTCGCCCAGGACGATGACGGACGTCGACAGATCGAGGTGAGGGACTGTGGTGACGCGTCGCACGGTGATGATGGCGGCCGGTGCCGGAACGTTGGGGTCCGGGCTGGCGACGTCGGCCTCCGGTGCTCCGCGGGCAGCCGGGACGGACGTGTTGGTGGTGGTGGAGAAGAGCGGCCACGCGGTCGGCTTCTACGACGCGACGTCGGGGCGGCGTCTGCACAGGGTGGGGCTGCCCGACTATCCGCACGAGATGGTCGTCGACGCGCACCGGCGGTTCGCCTATGTCGGGCACTACGGAGTGCGTATGTCCTCGACCGTCGGCGAGGGCGGCGCCGCTGTCTTCGTCATCGACCTCGTCGAGCGGTCTCTGGCCCGGACCATCGACACCCGGCCCTTCAACCGCATCCACGGCATGGGCATCGACGACCGCGACCGGCTCTACGCCCTGAGTGAGGAGAAGGCGGTGCTGCTCGGTTTCGACGCACCGTCCACCGACCAGGCACCGACCAGGGCGGTTCCCGCGCACGGCGTGAAGACCCACCTGTTCACCTTGAGCCGGGACGGCGAACGAGCCTACGTCACGGGGTTGTTGTCGCACACGGTGAGCCTCGTGCGTCCCCACGACGCCTCCGTCCCACCGCTCGTGGTGACTCCCGGCCAACTGCCCGAGAGTGGCTGCCTGAGTCGGGACGAGAAGACCCTGTTCGTCGGGGCCCGTAAGAGTTCTTCCCTGGTAGCCGTGGACGCGCGCACCATGAAGGTGCTGCGCAGCCGGAAGGTGAGCGGAGACCCACTGCGGGTGTACACCGTCGACGAGGACCGGCTACTGGTGACGGACATCGTCGCCAACACCCTCACCGTCTACAGCACGGCGCTGCGCCCGATCCGCTCGCTGCGCCTCGACGGAACCCCGGCCGCCGTGTCCTTCCACCCCGACCGGCCCCTGGCCTACGTGTCCCAGCTGGGCACCCACCGCATCGCCGTGGTCGACCTCGAACGGCTCACCGTCGTCGGAGACTTCGGCACCGGGCTGGAACCCGACTCCTCGGCACTGCTGCCGGCGGCCGCGTGAAGGACTGAGCCCGCCGTCGGCCTGCCCGCCCAGGCACGTGCCTCGTGTTGTGCCTGGATGGGCCTGACGTCAGTGGCCGACGGCAACACCGGAGAGTTCGTTCGTACCCTTCGGCAGCGTCACCGACGTGACCTTCTCGCCGGACTCGATGTCGACGGCGTGCAGCTTCCGCTTGCCCGGTTCGGAGACGTACGCGGTGTGGTCGCGGACGAAGAGGGTGGGCCGGGCCTGCTGCCAGTCCAGCGGCTCCTGCCACTTGTCCACTACGGGGATCTTCTTCTCGACCTTGCCCGTCTCCGGGTCGATGACGTGAAGCGTTCCGTTGGTGCCGAGGACGAGTGCCTCGCCGTGGGGCCCCCGGCCGAGCGAGCGGAACGAGTAGCTGGTGCCCAGGTCGACCAGGCGCAGCTTCGCGGACTCGGTGTCGATGAGGGAGATACGGGTCGGTCGCTCCAGTTCGGCGTCCGGGTCGGTCTTGTAGTCGCCCAGGATGACCGGCGACGCGTCGCTGCCGGCCTGGTTGCCGATGCGGCCGTACTCGTCGGGGGCGTCGACCTTGGTGAACTTGCCGTCCTTGTAGATCAGGACGCCGTCCTCGCAGCCGACGGCGACGGCTTCGCCCTGGGCGGCGGCTTCGCCGTGGACGCCGGGGCAGTTCTCGTTGCGCCTGATCTCCTTGTTGTTCTTGTCCAGGACCAGTGCGCCGGTGCGCTTCTCCTCGGTCCCGAGGGTGCTGAGGAGTTGGCCGTTGCTCAGTTCGATCGCGACGCCGTGGTGCGGTTCGGCGGAGGTGTAGGCACGGCCTTCGGGCTTCGTGCCGTTGCCCAGGTCGGCGGGATCGAAGACGTTGACCTCACCGGTGCCGTCGGTGAACAGGACCGTCCTGCCGGCGTGCCGTACGACGTGCCCGGGCTTGGCGCCCTCGTAGGTGATGTCGGTGAGGGTCTGCTCGGCGGCGTTGAGGACCCGGAAGCCGGCGTCGGTCGAGACGATGACGTGGGAGTCGTCGCCTGCCGGGTTGACCCGGTTGAATCCGGGCAGCTCGATCGTCTTGGCCGGCTTCAGACTCTCGCCGTCCAGGATGTACAGGCCGCCGGCGAAAGTGGCGACCAGCGGGTTCTTGACCGCCGTGGCGGACTTGGCACTCGGCGAGTCCTTCGGCGTCTTCGCGTCGGAGGAGGCATCGTCCCCTCCCCCGCACGCGGTCAGAACCGTGGAGACGGCGAGGGCGAGGGCGGTTCCGGTGAGGGCTCTGTTGCGTATCGTCTTGCTCACTGTGGGTGTTCCTTTCCGGCCGCACGGGGCGGCGTCGGTGTGTCTGTCGGTGGCGGCCGGTCGTGTCGGCATGGTGGTGCGGTTCAGTCGCCGGCGCGGGTGTGCGGTTCAGTCGCCGGCGAGGCCGTCGGTCATCGCGGTGGTGTTGGCGCGCATCATCTGCAGGTAGGTGCCGGCGCCCTTGCCCTTCTCGGTCAGCGACTCGGAGTAGAGCTCCACGACGCGCACCCCGCCGCCCAGTTCCGTGCGCAGGACCTCTGCCAGTCGCTTGGTCTGGGAGGAGTCGGCGAACACCGTCCGGACCCCGGCCTCACGCATGGCTTCGGTGAGCGAGCGCAGGTCGGAGGAGCTGGGCGAGGCCAAGGTGGTGCCGCTGGGGATCACCGCGCCGATCACCCGGAAGCCGAAGCGTTTCGCGAGGTAGCCGAAGACGTGGTGGTTGGTGACCAACGCCCGCTTCTTTTCGGGTATGCGGTCGAAGGACTCCTCCATCCAGGTGGTGAGGTCGGCCAGCTGCTCGTCGTAGCGGGCGGCGTTGTCCCGGACCGCCTTCTCGTCCACGCCGTCCACGTGCTCGACGACCTGCTCGGCGATCAGGGCCGCGGCCTTGCGTACGCGGTCCGGGTCGGTCCAGAAGTGCGGGTCGGGCTGGCCTGCCTCCTCCTCGGGGCCCCCGTCGGCGTGAAGCCGGAAGGTGAGGGGGTCCACCGCCTTGCCGACCTCGAAGGCGGCCACACCGGACTCGCGGGCGGCGTCCACGTGCCGCAGCACGTTCTCCTCCAGGCCCAGTCCGTTGTGGACGACGAGGTCGGCGCGCTCCAGTTCGGCGGCCTGCACGGCCGACAGCCCGAAGGAGTGCGGGTCGGCGTTCGGTTTCATCAGCACGACGGTCTCGGCTTCGTCGCCGACGATCTCCTGGGTGATGTCACCGAGGATGTTGGTCGTCACCACGACCCTGGGCCGGTCGTCGATGCTGGTACAGGCGGTGGCCGTGGCGGCGAAGACCAGGGTGACCAGGGTCAGCAGCAGGCGGCGCAGCCGCAGAACGGTTCGCTTCGGTGTCGTCATCGTCCGGTCTCCACCATCAGGACCGGCTTCATGTCGAGGTCGAGGGTGCGAGCGACGCGCAGGTTGTCGTTGTAGTCGATCTCATGGACGCGGCTGCCCGCGGGGTCGTTGAGGTAGGCCCGGCTGCGGTCGACCTCGATGGCAGGGCCTGTGATGTCGTCGGCGCGGACATCGGGGACGTCGGTCAGCAGGCGCTTGGTCCGGGAGACCTGCCTGCCGGTGGTGATGTCGTAGCCGTGCAGGGCTCCGTCGTCCTGGAGGACGAGCAGCGGTGAGCCCTCCCCCGCGGTGTTGACGGAGACGACGGGGCCGGTCCTCACCCGTGTCCAGGTGCGCTCGGTGACGTCCAGCACCCACACCGCGCGGTCCCCGGCCGGCGCGGTGAGGGTGTCGCTCCCCGCGCGGTGGCTGAAGTGCGACGCCCGTTCCTCTGCGGGGACATCGGCACCGTACGGAATCCTTTCGGCCGCGAAGCCGCCGTCGTCCTCACGGATCAGCAGTGCTCCGTCCGCGCAGCCGAACACCACCCCACGCCGGGTGACGGCGTCGCCCCGGGGGGCCTCGCACTCCGCGTCCGGCGAGGCGACGCGCTTGCCCTCGCGGTCGAGCACCACGACCTTCGTGGAGCCGTCCTCGTCTTCCATGACGGTGAGGAGGTGCTCCGCATACGGCACGACAGCGCTCGCGGGTTCCCCGGGCAGCCGACGGGGGCTGCCCGCCTCGCCCTTCTCCAGTTCGGCCCGGCGGTAGACCGCGGCCCGGCCGTCCTCGCCGGTCACGGCGGTCACGGCGGCGTCGCTGCGGATGCGCGCACCGGTACCCGCGGGCAGGCGGCCGGCGTCGCGTATCGCGGCGCGGTAGTAGTGCACGTGGTCGCCGTGATCCACCATCCAGGCGCCTCCGTCGAGGACACGCGTACCGCTTTCGGTGTGGAGGTAACCGAACCGGCCGTCCGTGGTGAGGTCCGAGGTCCCGCTGGTCGGGGACACGTCGTGGACCTTGCCGGTGATCAGGTCGAGTACGCGGGTGTCGCCGGTCTCCGGGTCGTTGAGCAGCAGCCGGGACTGCTGCTCGACCGCCTCCTGCGCTCCCTCGACGTAGCCGTGGGCGGTGGTGGAGGCCGGGGAACTCTCCTTGTCGGCGGACGCGTTGTCGTCCTGCCCGGCACAGCTCGTGGCCAGCAGCGCGAGGGACACGAACAAGGTCGTCCCCCAGGAAGTGACGTTCTTTCGGACGAACAAGGACATCGCCTCAGGTCTTTCTCAGTCGGTTTGTCGCCGGGCGGAGTCCGGCCGGGCGTGCGCGGCGGCGGTCGCGGATGCCGGATGCCAGGTGGGAGAGGAAGAACAGGCCTACGGCGAGGGTCGAGACCGTCGCGCCGGCCGCGGTGCTCAGGTGCCAGGACAGCAGCAGGCCACCGAACGTGGCGGACATGCCGAGCAGCGCCGCGAGCACCATGACGCCCCGCACACTGCGCGCCCACGGCAGCGCGGCCGCAGGCGGAGCGATGAGAAGGCCCAGGACCAGCAGCGTCCCCACGATGTGGAACGAGGCGACGATGGCCAGTGCCAGCAGTCCCAGCAGCACGGCGTGTGCCAGGCGTGGACGCAGACCGAGCGTCTGGGCCTTGCGCGGGTCGAACGCCAGGGCGAGGAAGGCCCGGTGGCCGAGGACCGAGACGCCCAGCGCCAGCAGCAGGGCCCCTCCCAGCAGCGCCAGGTCCTGCTCTCGGACGGCGAGGACGTCACCGAAGAGGAACCCGGTCAGGTCCACCGCGAACGACTGCGACCGGGACACGATGATGACGCCGAGCGACAGCATGCCCACGAACAGCAGACCGATCCCGGTGTCCTCGGACAGCCTGGGTCTGCGGCCCAGGGCGGTGACACCGGCCGTCATGACGGCCGCGCTCACCAACGCCCCCACCAGCAGGTTCCCTCCCACAAGCGCGGAGAGCGCGACGCCGGGCAGCAGGCCGTGCGACATGGCGTCACCGAGGAAGGCCATGCCCCTCAGCACCACCCAGGTCCCCGCCATGGCACAGATCGCCGACACCAGAACTCCGCCCCACAGGGCCCGTTGCACGAAGGTCACCTCGAAGGGGCCTGTCAACCACTCCATGCGAGCACACTACAATGACAATCATGTTCAACAAACCCGGCCCCTCGCTCCCCGCCGCCGAGGAAGAGACGCTTCGCATCCGGTTCACGGAGCTGTCCGCGGGCTACACCGGCCACCCCGTGCTCCATCAACTCAGTGGTTCGATAGGCCGATTGACCACCACCGCGCTCGTCGGCCCGAACGGCAGCGGCAAGTCCACCCTGCTCGGCGTACTGGCCGGCGTGATCCAGCCCACAGCCGGCGAGCTCCACCACACCGGCGGCCGGCCACCGGCGTTCGTGCCTCAGCGCGGTGCCGTCGGCGACGCACTGCCGCTGACGGTCCGGCAGACCGTGGAGATGGGGCGCTGGGGCGAACGCGGCCCGTGGCGCCGGCTCACCCGGCAGGACCGAGCCGCGGTGGACTCGGCCCTGGACCGCCTGGGCATCGCCGATCTCGCCGCACGCCAACTCGGGGAGCTGTCCGGTGGACAGAGGCAGCGCGCCCTGATCGCCCAGGGGCTCGCCCAGGAGTCGGACCTGCTGCTCCTGGACGAGCCGACCACGGCACTCGACCCCGAGGCCAGGGAGCGCATAGCGACGCTGTTGACCGAGCTGGCGGACGACGGCGTGACCGTCGTCCACGCCACGCACGACCTCGACGCCGCCCGCTCGGCCGACGCCTGCCTCCTGCTGCGCGAGGGCCGACTGGTGGGTCAGGGGCAGCCCGAGCGCCTCCTCACCCCCTCGACCCTCGCCCGGATCTGGCAACCGGCCTGAGGCGCCGCCGACCGCGACCGGCGTCCGCCCGATCCGCACGATCCGCCTGATCCGCCTGATCCGCCTGATCCGCGAACACGGTTATGGCACATGACAACCATTGTCGTATGCTGCTCGTCCCACCCCTCCCGTCGGCGGCGCCCATCGCGCCGCACGACGTCCTGACCGAGAGGAACACCTCATGGCCGTGCCCAAGCGCAAGATGTCCCGCAGCAACACCCGCCACCGCCGCGCCCAGTGGAAGGCGAGCACGCCGAACCTGGTGCCGGTCACGGTCGACGGTGTGACCTACCGCGTGCCGCAGCACCTCGTGCCCGCCTACCGGCGCGGCCTCATGCGTCCGGAGGGCTGACCCCGTCGACGCCACCCTCGCTCCCTACGAGGACGACGAGCGCACCGTGAGCGCTCTGCTGATCGACCAGGTGGAGTTCGCCGACATACTCGTACTGACTCCGACGCTCCCCACGCACAGGAACCGGTGTTCATCGGTGTGGGCCTACGAAAGTCGAGTCTGCGCGCCGTCCTCGCCGGGTCAGCGGAGTTTGACCGAGCCGCCGTCGGCCATGACGGTCTGTCCGGTCATGTACCGCGCGTCGTCACCGGCCAGGAAGGCGACGATGGGAGCGACGTCCCGGTCGGGGTCGCCGAACCTGCCGAGGGGCACCATGGCAGCGGACTGGGCGTACTGCTCGGGACGGGCCTCGGCCCACTGGGCCACGCCGGCGGTCAGGGCCATGGGGCAGATCACGTTGACTCGGATGTTGTGCGGGGCCCACTCGTTGGCGGCCACACGGCTCAGACCGCGGATGGCCTCCTTCGCCGCCGCGTAGGAGGCCTGGTTCGGCTGGCCGTTCAGTCCGGCGCCGGAGCCGAAGTTGATGACGGAGGCGTTGCCGGTCTTCTTCAGTTCCGGCAGGGCCGCGAGCATGAAGTTGCGGGTGGCGTACAGACCGGTGTTCATCGCGAGGTCCCAGTCGTCGTCCGTCTGCTCCTCGAACGGCTTCTGCCGCGACACACTCGCGTTGTTCACCAGCACGTCGAGGGAGCCGAAGCGCTCGACGGCGGTGGCCACGGCCGTGTCGGCGACCGACCGGTCGGACACGTCGCCCTTCAGGAAGACCACGGCGTCACCCAGCTCACGGCTCAGCGCCTGACCGGCCTCCTCCTGGAGGTCGACGACCACGACCCGGGCTCCGCGCTCGACGAAGACCTTCGTGATGGCACCGCCGATGCCCGAGGCCCCTCCGGTGACGATGGCCGACTTTCCCTGCAGGCTGAGGGAGTTCATGGGGTGTCCCTTCCGTGAGCGCCCCAGGGCGCGGACTGCTCCGCGACTCAGGACCGGCTCGTGTCGGTCACGGGACCACCCGCGGTCGGCCCGGGCACCGCGCGTAGACGATGCCGACGCCGACCCTGATGATCACCGAGACCCGACCCAGTATGCATTGTGCACTTAATGTGCATCGTACACCTTGCCGCCGATCGGTGAGTCGTTCGGGCTGGTCATCGGCCCCGGCGACCGCGAGGTCGGTCCACCACCAGGACGACCTCCAGGGTCCGAGGTCCATGGACGCCTTCCACCCGGTCGAGTTCGATGTCGCTCGTCGCGGACGGGCCTGAGATCCACGTGGTCGGGCGGGTGGGGTCGAGGCGCGGCAGGGCCTGCGGAAGGGAGGCGACCACCTGCCCGGGTACGTCGACGACGCAGATGTGCAGGTCGGGGATGAGAGTGAGGGCACGCCGGCCCTGCCCCGGACCGGCGTCGAGTACGACGGTGCCGGTCTCCGCGACGGCGAGGGCGCAGCCGGTGACCACGGCGTCGGCGGAGTCGAGCTCGGCGGGGGTCAGGGGGACCTCGTCGAGTCGTTGCCGGGCGTCCGAGTCGGCGAGCCAGGCGCCGGGGAGGCCGGGCGGCACGACGACGGTGGCTGCGTCATGGTCGGCGAGGATCCTTGCGATGAGTGCCGGGAGGTCCTGCCGGGTGCTGCGGTGCACGCCCGCCCGGTAGTCGGCGAGGTTCTCGTGCAGGAGGTCGAGCACCGTGGCGGGGTCGTCGGGTGTGTGGCTCACGAGGTAGTCGCGCGTGACCTCGGGGGCCTCGGGCGCCTCGGCGAGGGCCCTGCGCACCCTGCCCAGGACACGGTCTCGGGAGGAGGACGGAGACGTCATGCGTGGTTCTTCTTCCACCAGTCACGGAAGGGTTCGGCGGGCATGTCCGGCAGGTCGCGGCTGTTGGTCCACTCGCGCGCCCCGGGTCCGGGAAGCCGTTTGGGATGCAGCTTCCGTGTCCTGGAGGCGAGTCGTGCACCGGCGTTGAGGGCGGCCGGGTGGTCGAGCAGCCAGGTCGCCGTCCGCATCGCGGCCCCCTCCAGGCGGTGCCCTTTGCCGCCCTGGTCGGCGACCTTCTCCCGCAGGTGGACCAGGACTTCGGGGATGTCGATGGCCACCGGGCACACCTCGTAGCAGGCACCGCACAGGGACGACGCGTACGGCAGTGACGCGTCGAGTTCCGTGGCGGTGCCCCGCAGCTGGGGCGTGAGTATGGCGCCGATGGGGCCGGGATAGGCGGAGCCGTAGGCGTGGCCGCCGGCCCGCTCGTAGACCGGGCAGACGTTCAGGCACGCCGAGCAGCGGATACAGCGCAGCGCTTGGCGGCCGACCTCGTCGGCGAGGGTGTCGCTGCGGCCGTTGTCCAGCAGGACCAGGTGGAAGGTGCGGGGGCCGTCGCCGTCGGTCGTGCCCGTCCACATCGTGGTGTAGGGGTTCATCCGCTCGGCGGTGGACGAGCGGGGCAGGAGCTGGAGGAAGACCTCGAGGTCGCGCCAGGTGGGGATCACCTTCTCGATGCCGACGACGGAGATCAGGGTCTCGGGCAGGGTCAGGCACATGCGGCCGTTGCCCTCGGACTCCACGACCACGAGCGTGCCGGTCTCGGCGACCATGAAGTTGGCGCCGGAGATGCCGACCTTGGCACGCAGGAACTTCTCCCGCAGGTGGAGGCGGGCCGCCTCGGCCAGTTCGGCGGGCGTGTCGGTCAGGCCCTCGGGTGCCGGGCGGCCCCACTCGCCCATCTCGGAGCGGAAGATGTCCCGGATCTCGCCGCGGTTGCGGTGGATCGCCGGTACCAGGATGTGCGAGGGCCGGTCCTTGCCCAACTGCACGATCAGCTCGGCGAGATCGGTCTCGTAGGCGCGGATGCCCTCCGCCTCCAGCGCCTCGTTGAGACCGATCTCCTGCGTCGCCATCGACTTGACCTTGACGACCTCGGACTCCCCGGTCGCCTTCACCAGGTCCGCCACGATCCGGTTGGCCTCCTCGGCGTCGGCGGCCCAGTGCACCGTCCCGCCGGCCGCCGTGACCGCCTCCTCCACCCGCACCAGGTAGGTGTCGAGATGACGCAGCGTGTGGTCCTTGATCTGCTTCCCGGCCTCGCGCAGCGCCGCCCAGTCGTCCAGCTCCGCGACCGCGCGGGCCCGCTTGTCGCGGATCGTGTGCGTCGCGTGCCGCAGGTTGCCGCGCAGTGTCGTGTCCCGTACGGCGTCCCGTGCCGCCTCGGGGAAGGACGGCATTCCCATGAAGGTCCCACTCATCGCAGCGGCTCCTCTTCCGTGCTCGCGAGAATCTCCGCGAGGTGCAGTGCCCGCTGCGGTGCGTTTCGGCGGCGCAGCATGCCGCCGATGTGCATGAGGCACGAGTTGTCGGCGCCGCACAGCACGTCCGCGTCCGTGGCCAGGGCGTTGCGGATCTTGTCGTCGCCCATCGCCTCTGAGACGTCGGCGTTCTTCACGGCGAAGGTGCCGCCGAAGCCGCAGCACTCCTCGGCGCCCGGCAGCTCGACGAGTTCCAGTCCCTTGACCGCTTCCAGCAGCCGGCGGGGCCGGTCGCCCAGGCCGAGCGTGCGCAGCCCGTGGCACGAGGGGTGGTAGGTGACCGTGTGGGGGAAGTAGGCGCCCAAGTCCGTCACTTCGAGCACGTCGACGAGGAACTCGGTCAGCTCGTAGACGTGCGGAACGAGGGACGCGGCGGCGTCGGCCAGGTCCCGGCCCTCGGCCACCGCCTTGGCACCGATCCGGGGGTAGTTGTCGCGGACCATGGCGACGCAGGAACCGGAGGGGGTGACGACGTGGTCGTAGCCCTCGAAGGCGCGGGCCATGCGGCGCACCAGTGGTTCGGTCGCGCGCCGGTAGCCGGTGTTGTACTGGGGCTGGCCGCAGCAGGTCTGGGCGGCGGGGAAGTCCACGTCGACCCCGAGGCGTTCGAGCACCTTGACGGTGGCGATCGCCGTGGACGGGTAGAGGGCGTCGTTGACGCAGGTGGCGACGAGGGCTACGCGCATCAGGGCTCCGTTCGGGCAGGGGTGAGCCTGGCGGCTGCCGCGTCCCAGTCCGCGCCGTGGCCGCGTGGGGTGTAGCGCCTGAGGTGCTGGGTCGAGGCGACGAGTCGGCGCATCGACGCCAGGTCGGCCACCAGCCCTGCGGCTCGGGCCTGGACGAGGATGTTGCCGAGGGCGGTGGCTTCGGTGGGCCCGGCGATGACGGGCAGTCCGGTGGCGTCGGCGGTGAGTTGGCAGAGCAGGTCGTTGCGGGAGCCGCCGCCGACGAGGTGGATGTGGGTGACGGCGCGGCCGGCGAGTTCGGCCGCCTGCCGCAGGGTGCGGCGGTGGGCCAGCGCCAGGCTCTCCAGGATGCAGCGGACGAGGGCACCCCGGCTGCCGGGGACCGGCTGGTCCGTGCGGCGGCAGTACTCGCGGATCCGTTCCGGCATGTCGCCCGGGGCGAGGAACCCGGGGTCGTCCGGGTCGATGATCGCGCCGAAGGCCTTGGACCGGGCGGCCTCGGCGAGGAGTACCGGGATGTGTGTGGGCAGGCCCTGCGCTTCCCAGGTCCGGCGGCACTCTTCGAGCAGCCACATGCCCATGACGTTGCGGAGGTAGCGGACGGTGCCGTCCACGCCCAGTTCGTTGGTGAAGTTCGCGGCCCGGGACGCCTCGGTCAGCACCGGCGCGTCCAGTTCGAGGCCGGCCAGGGACCAGGTGCCGCACGAGATGTAGGCGAAGTGCGGTTCGGTGGCCGGGACGGCGGCGACCGCGGAGGCGGTGTCGTGCGAGGCGACGGTGACGACCGGGGTGCTCGCGTCCAGACCGGTGTGCGCGGCGACGTGCGGCAGGAGGGTTCCGGCCGGGTCGCCGGGGCGGCGCAGGGGCGGCAGCAGAGCCGGGTCGATGGAGAGCCGGTCGAGGAGTTCCCCGGACCAGGTGCCCGTGCGGGCGTCGAAGAGGCCCGTGGTGGAGGCGTTGGTCGCCTCCACCCCGATGGTTCCGGTCAGCCAGTGGACCAGCAGGTCCGGGATCAGCAGCAGGGTGCGGGCAGCGTCCAGCTGGCTGCTGCCCGCCGCCGAGGCGAGCTGGAAGACGGTGTTGAACGGCAGGTGCTGAAGCCCGGTGATCCGGTACAGCTCCTCGGGTCCGACGTGTGGCCGGACCCGCTGGGCGGCGTCGTCGGTGCGGCTGTCCCGGTAGTGGTACGGGGCGCCGAGGAGTACGCCGTCGGCGTCGAGGAGCCCGTAGTCCACCGCCCATGTGTCCACGCCGATGGAGACGACCGAACCGGCCCGGGCGGCCTCACGCAGTCCGTCGACCGTTCCCTGGAAGAGCGCGAGCAGGTTCCAGTGCAGTCCGCCGGGCAGGCGTACGGGAGTGTTGGGGAACCGGTGGGCCTCGGTCAGGTCGAGGTTGTCCGGCCCTACCCGGCCGAGGATCACCCGTCCGCTGGTGGCCCCGAGGTCGACCGCGGCGAACGCGGAGGGGAAGGCCGAGGAGGCCGGGGTGGTGGTCACGTGGTGTTACCTCCGCTGTGCGCGGCGAGGAGTGGGGTCCCTGATGCCGCCGCGGGCGTCGCACCGGCATCAGGGCGGGCTCGTGGGTCAGCGCAGGAAGGCCGCGGCGACACCCGCGTCCACCGGGATGTGCAGGCCGGTGGTGTGGGTCAGGTCGCCGCCGGTGAGGGCGAAGACCGCGTTCGCCACGTGCTCGGGCAGCACCTCGCGCTTGAGCAGCGTGCGCTGGGCGTAGAACTCGCCCAGCTTCCCCTCCTCCACGCCGTACACGGCGGCCCGCTTGGCGCCCCAGCCGCCGGCGAAGATGCCGGAGCCGCGGACGACTCCGTCGGGGTTGACGCCGTTGACGCGGATGCCGTGCTCGCCGAGCTCGGCCGCCAACAGCCGCACCTGGTGGGCCTGGTCGGCCTTGGTGGCGGAGTAGGCGATGTTGTTGGGTCCCGCGAACACGGCGTTCTTGGAGGCGATGTAAACGATGTCGCCGCCGAGCTTCTGCGCGGTCATCACCCGGGCGGCCTCGCGGGAGACCAGGAAGGAGCCGCGGGCCATGATGTCGTGCTGGAGGTCCCAGTCCTTGGCCGTCGTCTCCAGCAGCGGCTTGGAGACGGAGATGCCGGCGTTGTTGACGACGAGGTCGACGCCGCCGAAGGCGAGTACGGCCTCGGCGAACGCGGCGGCGATCTGCTCCTCGCTGGTGACGTCCACGGTCACGGCCACGGCCTTGTCCGGCCCGCCGAGTTCCTCGGCCACGGCGGCCGCCCCCGTGGCGTCGAGGTCGGCGACCACGACGCAGGCGCCCTCGGCGACGAGCCGGTGGGCGATGGCCTTGCCGATCCCAGAACCCGCGCCCGTGACGAGCGCGACCCTGGTGGCCAGCGGCTTGGGCGCGGGCATCCGTCGCAGCTTGGCCTCCTCCAGGACCCAGTACTCGATACGGAACTTCTCGGACTCCTCGATGGGGCTGTACGTGGAGACTGCCTCGGCGCCGCGCATCACGTTGATCGCGTTGCCGTAGAACTCGCCGGCGACGCGGGCGGTCTGCTTGTCCTTGCCGAAGGAGAACATGCCGACCCCGGGCACCAGGACGATCACGGGGTCGGCGCCGCGCATGGCCGGCGAGCCGGGGACCGCGTGCCGTTCGTAGTACGCCCGGTACTCGGCGCGGTATTCGGTGTGCAGCTCCGTCAGCCGGGCGATCGCCTGCTCAAGCGGCGCCCCGGCCGGCAGGTCCAGGACCAGCGGGCGGACCTTGGTGCGCAGGAAGTGGTCGGGGCACGACGTGCCCAGGGCCGCGAGACGCGGGTGCTCGGTGCGGGAGAGGAAGTCGAGCACCGCCTCGGAGTCCGTGAAGTGGCCGACCTGCGGCAGGTCGGCGGAGGCGAGCGCGCGGACGTACGGGGCGAGCGCGGCGGCATGGGCGCGCCGCTCCTCGTCGGGCAGCGGCGCGTAGCCGTCCCTCACCGGGCCGAACGGTTCGGGACGGCCCCTGTCGGCGAGGAACACCTCGGCGGTGCGGATGATGTGCAGCGAGTTGGCCTCGCACTCCTCGGAGGTGGCGCCCCACGCGGTGACACCGTGGCCGCCGAGGACGCAGCCGATGGCCTGCGGGTTGGCCTCCTTGATCGCGGCGATGTCCAGGCCGAGCTGGAATCCGGGCCGCCGCCACGGCACCCACACGACCTTGTCGCCGAAGCATTCGGCGGTCAGCTTCTCGCCGTCGGCCGCGCAGGCCAGCGCGATACCCGAGTCGGGGTGCAGGTGGTCCACATGGGCCGCGTCGACCAGACCGTGCATGGCGGTGTCGATGGACGGCGCGGCGCCGCCCTTGCCGTGCAGGCAGTAGTCGAACGCGGCGACCATCTCGTCCTCGCGCTCCACGCCCGGGTAGACGCCCTTCAGGGCGTGCAGCCGGTCCAGACGCAGCGCGGCCAGTCCTTCGGCCTTCAGCGTGCCCAGGTCGCCCCCGGAGCCCTTGACCCACAGCAGCTCCAGCTCGCCACCGGTGACGGGGTCGGTGGCGGTGCCCTTGGCGGAGGTGTTCCCGCCCGCGTAGTTGGTGTTGCGCGGGTCCGAGCCCAGCCGGTGCGAGCGCGCCAGGAGCCCGGCGACTTCGGGATGAACGGCGGAGGCCATGATGCTCTTTCCTTCGGGATGAGATGACGACCCGGGATGAGATGACGACGCGGGATGAGATGACGACGCGGGATGAGTTGACGACGCGGGATGAGTTGACGACGCGGGATGAGTTGCCGACGGAGGATGCCCGAGGTCGCCCGGCGCCCCGGAGCAACGGCTACGCGCCCCAGCCGGCCTGCTCGCCGCCCACGCGTTCGGCGACGATCCGCTCCTGCCAGCCGCTGGCGCGGTAGGCGGCGATCGGGTCGGGGTTCAGACCCTTCTGCTCGCGGATCTCCGCCAGCAGCGGCCGGACGTCGGTGTTGTAGGCGTCCATCAGGACGGCGTTGGACGCCAGGACGTCGCCCGCTGCCTGGGCCGAGGCCAGGGCCTCGTCATCGACCAGCAGCGCCTTGGCCGTGGCTTCCTGGACGTTCATCACCGAACGGATGATCGCCGGGATCTTCGCCTCGATGTTGTGGCACTGGTCGAGCATGAAGGCCACGCCGGCGGCGGGGTCGAGGCCGCCGTTCTTGATGACCTCGCGGAGGATCCGGAAGAGCTGGAAGGGGTCGGCGGCGCCGACCATCAGGTCGTCGTCGGCGTAGAAGCGGGAGTTGAAGTCGAAGCCGCCGAGCTTTCCCTCGCGGAGCAGGACGGCGACGATGAACTCGATGTTGGTACCGGGCGCGTGGTGCCCGGTGTCCACGACGACCTGTGCCTTCTCACCGAGCTTCAGGCAGTGCGCGTAGGCCGTGCCCCAGTCGGGGACGTCGGTCGTGTAGAAAGCGGGCTCGAAGAACTTGTACTCCAGGAGCATCCGCTGGTCCTCGCCCAGGCGCTCGTAGACGGCGCCGAGTGCCTCGGCGAGCCGGTCCTGGCGGGCCGTGATGTCGTCCTGACCGGGGTAGTTGGTGCCGTCGGCGAACCACAGCTTCAGGTCGCGGGAGCCGGTGGCGTCCATGATGTCGACGCACTCCATGAGGTGCGCGAGCGCCTTGTGCCGCACCGCGGCGTCCGGGTGGCAGACACTGCCGAGCTTGTAGTCGTCATCCTGGAAGACGTTGGCGTTGATGGCGCCCAGTTCCAGGCCCCGTTCCTTCGCGTGCGCGGCCAGCGCCGCGTAGTCGTCCACCTTGTCCCAGGGGATGTGCAACGCCACCCGGGGGGTGACACCGGTGAACTCGTGCACCTTGGCCGCGTCGTCCAGCTTCTCGCGCGGGGTCCGCGGCACGCCGGGCTGCGCGAACACCTTGAAACGCGTACCGGAGTTGCCGTAGCCCCAGGAAGGCGTCTCGACCCGCTGGTCAGCGAGTGCGGTTCTCACGGCAGTGATGTCAGGCATGTCCACCTCTGGATGCGCAAGTTACCCCTTCGCGGGGGACTTGAATGACCTGTTCTTATGAATCGATTCAGACTGCCGCCGAAACTAACCCGTGACGCAACCTCCGTCAAGGGTCTCCGCAGGGCTTGGCCCACCTGTTTCCTGGCACCTCGTCGCAAACTTCGGCGACTGCGCGGGCCCTGGACCCTTGACGTCCCGGACACGCTGAAGCTAGCTTCCCCGGCAACTACATTGAAACATTTCATGCGGTGTTTCCGCTCGGCACACGTACTGGAGAGAAGCCATGACTCATCCCGAACCGGAGACCACTCCGGTGCTCGCCCTGGAGGGAGTGAGTAAATCCTTCGGCGCCGTCCGGGCCCTGCGTGACGTCTCGCTGCGGCTGTACGCGGGCGAGGCGCACGCCCTGGCGGGCGAGAACGGCGCCGGCAAGTCCACGCTGATCAAGACTCTCGCGGGCGTGCACCGTCCGGACACCGGGACGGTCCTCCTCGACGGCGAGCCGGTGGACTTCCACAGCCCGGCGGACGCCCGCGACGCGGGGATCGCCGTGATCTACCAGGAGCCGACGCTCTTCCCCGACCTGTCCGTCGCGGAGAACATCTTCATCGGACGGCAGCCCCGGCGCTCCCTGGGCAGGGTGAACCACCGTACGGTCAAGTCGGCCGCGGCCGCACTCTTCGCCCGCCTCGGTGTCGCCCTCGACCCCGACCAGCCGGCCCGCGGCCTCTCCATCGCCGACCAGCAGCTGGTGAAGATCGCCAAGGCCCTGTCCTTCGACGCCCGCGTCCTGATCATGGACGAGCCGACGGCGGCGCTCACCGGCAGCGAGGTGGCCCGGCTGTTCGGCGTGGTCGAGACGCTGCGCGAGCAGGGCTCGGCGGTGCTGTTCATCTCGCACCGTCTGGAGGAGATCTTCGAGCTGTGCCAGCGGGTCACCACCCTGCGGGACGGTGCCTGGATCGCCAGTGAACCCCTCTCCGGCCTCGACGAGGACGGCCTGGTGCGCCGCATGGTCGGCCGTGATCTGGAGGAGCTCTACCCCAAGCAGCAGACCCGGATCGGCGAAGTCGCCCTCAGCGTGCGCCGGCTGACGCGCGAAGGCGTGTTCACCGATGTCTCCTTCGACGTCCGGCGCGGAGAGATCCTCGGTCTCGCCGGTCTGGTCGGGGCGGGCCGAAGTGAAGTCGCCCGCGCTGTCTTCGGCGTCGACCGGTTCGACGGCGGTGAGGTCGAGGTCCTCGGCCGGAAGCTTCCGCCGGGTGCTCCGAGCCTGGCCATGGCCGCCGGACTCGCGCTGGTGCCCGAGGACCGCCGCGCCCAGGGCCTGGTGATGGACATGTCCATCGAGCGGAACATCGGGCTCACCGGTTTCGCGGCCACCTCCCGGGCCGGGCTGATGAACCGGCGGGCCGAGCGCAGCCGCGCCGTGGACTGGGCGACGAAGCTCCAGGTGAAGTACGCGCGCCTGGCCGATGTGGTGGGGACGCTCTCGGGCGGCAACCAGCAGAAGGTCGTACTGGCCAAATGGCTCGCCACGGCTCCTCAAGTGCTGATCGTGGACGAGCCGACCCGCGGTATCGACGTGGGGACGAAGGCGGAGGTGCACCGTCTGCTGTCCTCGCTCGCCGCCGACGGGGTGGCGGTACTGATGATCTCGTCCGACCTGTCGGAGATCCTCGGTATGGCCGACCGGGTCCTGGTGATGCACGAGGGCCGGCTGACCGCGGAGATCCCCCGGGCGGAAGCGACCGAGGAGACCGTGATGGCAGCCGCGACCGGCCGCACCGACCGAGGGAGGAAGGCGGCATGACCACGACCGTGGAGCCGGTGCGGCAGGAGGTCGCACCCGAGTCCGTCGCCGCGCGGCGGCTCATGGACAGGATGTTCAAGGCCCGCGAACTGGCCGTGATGGCCGTGCTGGTGGTGATGCTCGGCGCGACCCAGCTGTCCAACTCCGAGTTCCTCTCGGAGCAGGGCGTCAGGGACCTGATGCTGAACGCGACCATCCTCGTGCTGGTCGCGATCGGCCAGGCGATGGTGGTGATCACCCGCAACGTCGACCTGTCGGTCGGCTCCGTGCTGGGCATCTCCGCCTTCGCCGCGGGGCTCTGTCTCAAGGACGGCGGCCACCCGCTCGTCGCGGTCCTGCTGGCCGTGGCGGTCGGCGCGCTGTTCGGCGTGGTCAACGGCGCACTGGTGAGTCTGGGCAAGGTGCCGGCGCTGGTGGTGACCCTGGGCACGCTCTACATCGTCCGCGGCATCGACTCGATCTGGGTCGGCTCCCGCCAGATCACGGCGAGCGCCCTGCCCGACGGCTTCGTGGACTTCGGCAGCGGCGGCATCTGGGTGGTGCCCTACCTCGCGCTGCTCGCTCTGGCCGTCCTGGTCGTCGTGGCCTACTACCTCCGCAACTACCGCAGCGGACGGGACATGTACGCCCTGGGGTCCAACCCGGAGGCCGCCCGGCTCGCCGGTGTCCCGATCCGGGCCCGCATCATGACCGCCTACGTGGTCTGCGGGGCGCTCGCCGGACTCGCCGGCGCCCTGTACCTCGCCAGGTTCGGCAACGTCGACTCCAACACCGGCAACGGGTACGAACTCATCGTGGTGAGCGCCGTCGTGGTCGGCGGCGTCGCCTTCACCGGCGGATCGGGCACCGTGTACGGCGCCGCGCTCGGTGCCGTACTGCTGACCTCCATCAACGGTGTGCTCCCGGCCCTCGGCGTGAGTTCGGTCTGGGTCACCGCCATCAACGGTTTCCTGCTGCTGCTCGCCATCGCCGTCGACCGGGTTCTGGCGCTCAGAGTCTCCGGAGCCCTGCGCAAGAAGGCCGCACAGTCGAGGAGTGCCCGTCATGCCTGACACCACCGTCAAGTCTCCCGTGCTCTCCCGTCTCGGCGGCGCGGTGCGCTGGGACACCTCGGTCGGCGTTCTGCTGGTCGTCCTGCTGATCTGTTCGTTCTCCTTCGTGGAGAACTTCGGCAACGCCCTGAACGTGTCGTTCCTCATCGGCAACACCCTGCCCATCGCCCTGATCGCCCTGCCGATGGCGATGCTCGTGGTCTCCGGCGAGGTGGACCTCTCGGTGGCCTCCACCGCCGGCCTCTCCAGTGCCGTGATGGGCGCGCTGTGGAACGCCGGGATGGCGATCGAGACGATCATCCCGATCTGCGTGCTGCTCGGCGTGGTGTGCGGCCTGGTCAACGGGCTTCTCGTCACCCGGCTCGGGCTTCCCTCGCTGGCCGTCACCATCGGCACGCTCGGCGCCTACCGGGGCATCGCGCAGATCGTGCTCGGTTCCGACTCCGTGACCGACTTCCCGGTCCAGTACCTGGACTTCGGGGCCGGCCGGTTCGGGGACACGTTCCTCCCGTACGCCGTCGTCCCCTTCGTCATCCTGCTGGCGATCGCCGTCGTCGTGCTGCACGCCACGCGCTTCGGCCGGTCGCTGTTCGCCATCGGCTCCTCCGAGGAGGCCGCCCGCTTCGCCGGTGTCCGGGTCAAGCGGCTCAAGCTGGCCATGTTCGTGTCCACGGGCGTGATCTCCGCTCTCACCGGTGTCTTCTGGACGCTGCACTACGCCAGCGCCCGCTACGACAACGCCACCGGACTGGAACTGTCCGTGATCGCCGCGGTGCTGCTCGGCGGCATCGACTTCGACGGCGGCAAGGGCACGCTCGGCGGGGCCATCGCCGGTGTGTTCCTGCTCGGCACGATGCAGAACGTCATGAGTCTGCTGAACGTCTCCGCCCAGTCCCAGACCGTGGCGACCGGAGTCCTCCTGGTGATCTCCGTTCTCGCCCCGCGGATCGGCCGACAGATCTCCCAGACACGGGCCAGGGGGAGAACGGCCGCGTCCCCACCGCTGACGGCCCCTTCCTCGTAGTACTTCTTCCCGGCTCCTCTCGGGCCCTCCCCGCCGGGGAGCGCCCCTCCCCCTCCCTCCCGCACAGGCAAAGGAACCTCCCATGCTCGGCACCAGCGCCAGGTCACGCCGCCTGACCCTCGTACTCGCCACTGCCACCGTCCTCGCGCTCGGCGCCACCGCCTGCGGCGGCACCACCAAGGACGACGCGAACAAGGACAGCGGTAGCGCTGCCGTCGGCAAGGCCGACCCCAACGCGGAGACGAAGAAGGGCCTCACGGTCGCCTTCCTTCCCAAGCAGGTCAACAACCCCTACTTCACCACCGCCGACAAGGGCGGCGAGAAGGCGCTCAAGGAACTGGGCTCCAGCTACAAGGAGGTCGGCACCAGCAGCGGCACCGACACCGCCGGCCAGGTCAGCTACGTCAACACCCTGACCCAGCAGCAGGTCGACGCCGTGGCCGTCTCCGCGCAGGACCCCGGTGCCCTGTGCACCGCCCTCAAGCAGGCCATGCGCAACGGCGTCAGCGTCGTCACGTACGACTCCGACACCAACAAGGACTGCCGCCAGGTGTTCGTCTCCCCGGCCTCCGCCGAGGACCTCGGGCGTACCCAGGTCGAGCTGCTGGCGAAGCAGATCGGCGGCAAGGGCGAGATCGCGATCCTGTCCGCGGCGCAGACCGCGACGAACCAGAACACCTGGATCGACGTCATGAAGGAGGAGCTGAAGAAGCCCGCCTACAAGGACATCAAGCTCGTCAAGACCGCCTACGGGGACGACGACGCCCAGAAGTCGTTCCAGCAGACCCAGGGCCTGCTGCAGGAGTACCCGAACCTGAAGGGCATCATCTCCCCCACCACCGTCGGCATCAAGGCGGCCGCCCAGTACCTGTCCGGCTCCAAGTACAAGGGCAAGGTCAAGCTCACGGGACTCGGCACCCCGAACGACATGCGCGCCTACGCCAAGAACGGCACCGTCGAGGAGTTCGAGCTGTGGGAGCCGGCCAAGCTCGGCGCACTCGCCGCCCGCGCCGCGGTCGCCCTCGAATCCGGCCAGATCACCGGCAAGAAGGGCGAGACCTTCGACGCCGGTGACCTCGGCACGATGACCATCGGTGCGGACGGTGTCGTCTCCCCTGGTGAGCCGACCGTCTTCAACAAGGCCAACATCGACGAGTACGACTTCTGATCCGCGACAACAGTCGTGGGGGGGGGAGGGGGGGAGGGGGGAACAGGAGGGGGGGGGGAAAAACCCACCAGAATGGGGGGGAACCCCTTTGATTGGGGTCGGGGGGACACGACACTGGCCAAGAAGCGGGCGGCCCCACGGTCACCTCACCAG